>NZ_JBFRCU010000024.1:0-80657 GCF_052113205.1 Inquilinus sp. YAF38
CTCCAGCCCCAGTAGCAGCCCGCGGCCGCGGACGTCGCCGATGCAGGAATGGCGTCGCCGCAGCCCGCGCAGGCCCTCGATCAGCCGGGACCCAGCCTCGGCCGCCCGGGCTGCCAGCCGGTCGCGGGCCACGATCTCCAGCACCTTCAGCCCGATCGCGGCGGGCAGTGGGTCGTTGACGTGGGTGGTATAAAACAGGAAGTCGCGCGCCTCGGCTTCGGCGGCGATCGCCTCGCTGGTCATCATCGCGGCCAGCGGCAGCCCGGCGCCCAGTGTCTTCGACAGGGTCAGGATGTCGGGCACCACGCCGTCGCGCTCGAAGGCGAACATCAGGCCGGTGCGGCCGATGCCGGTCTGCGCCTCGTCCAGGATCAGCAGCATGCCGCGGGCCCGGCAATGCGCCTGCAGCGCCGCCAGATAGCCCGGCGGCAGGTCGAGAACGCCGCCGCTGCTGAGGATCGGCTCGGCGATGAAGGCGGCGAGGTTGCCGGTGCTCTGCCGGTCCAGCAGGTCGAAGCCATCGTCCAGCTCCTGCCGCCAATCGACGCCGGGGAAGCGCGGGCGATACGGGTTCGGCGCGGGGATCGCGAACTGGCCGGGCATCAGCGGGCCGGTGCCGTGCCGCCCGGCCTTGTAGGTGGCGGCCGCGGCGGCGCCGGTCATGCCGTGCCAGGACTGGGTGAAGCCCACGATCTCCCATCTGCCGGTGACCAGCTTGACCAACCGGATCGCCGCCTCGTTCGACTCGCCGCCGGTCGACAGCAGCATGACCTTCGGCAGGCCCGGCACCAGCCCGGCCAGGGCCTCGGCCAGGTCGACCACCGGGGCAGACAGCATCGAGGAGAACAGGTGGTCCAGCCGTCCGACCCCGTCGCGCACCGTGGCCACGATCTCCGGGTGGGAGTGGCCGAGGATGGCGCTCATCTGGCCGGAGGTGAAGTCCAGCACCCGGCGGCCGGCGGCGTCCCAGAGGAACGCGCCCTCGGCCCGCACCGGGACGAAGGGCACGAAGTCGCCGCCATAGCGCAGCAGATGGCGGCGGGCGCGGGTCCAGAAGGTGGTGTCGGGGGCGGCGGCGAACTGGTCCATGGCTGGGCTCCGGGCCACGCTGCGGCGGAGGACGCGGCCGGCGTGGCGCGCCGCGTAACGATATCCTCCGCCCCGCTCCAGCCCGCCGCAAACGCAGAGAATTCGCTGGACTCGTGAGGACAGTTCACCATTCATCAACCGATGAGCCGGTCGCCCCTGCCGCTGCGCGCGCTCGCCGCCTTCGAGGCCGCCGCCCGCCTGGAGAGCTTCCGGGCGGCGGCGGCGGAGCTGGCGCTGACCCCGTCGGCGGTCAGCCACCAGGTCCGGATCCTGGAGGCAAGGCTGGGCCTGCGGCTGTTCACCCGGGTCGGCCGCGGCGTGGTGCTGTCGCCCGACGGCGCCGAGCTGTTCGGCCGGATCGGCGGCAGCTTCGACGCCCTGGCCGAGGCGGTCGAGACCGCCGCCCGCCGTGGCCGGCGCGCCCGCCGGTCCGAGGTGGTGCTGCTGCGCACCCCGCCGTCGCTGGCCGGAAGCTGGCTGCTGCCCCGCCTGCCCGCCTTCCTGGCCGAGCATCCGGAGATCGACATCCGGGTCCATGCCGACCTGCGCCTCGCCACCGAGAGCGGCGGCCGCTCGGAGGCCGACGGGGTCGACCTGGTGATCTGGTACGGCGACCATCCGCCCGCCACGGCTGTGCCGCTGCTGGCCGAGACGATCCAGCCGCTCTGCGCCCCGGCGCTGGCCGCTCGCGCCGATCTGCGCGCGCCGCGCGACCTGCTGGCCCTGCCGCTGATCGTCACCCGCGACAACCGTATGTCCTGGGAGGGCTGGTTCCGCCGCCAGGGCGTGACGCTGGACGAAGCGTTCGCCGGCACGCTGCAGCTCGACCCGTCACATGTCGCCATCGAGGCGGCGGTGAAGGGCCTGGGCGTGGTGCTGGAGAGCGACGTGCTGGCCGAGGACGCGCTGCACGGTCACCGGCTGGTCGCCCCGTTCCCGGGGTTGGGCCTGTCCTGGACCGCCTATTGGCTGGGCGTCGCCCGCGGCTCGGCCAGAAGGGAGGGCGTGGAGGTCGTGCGCGCGTGGCTGATGGAGAGTGCGGCGCGCATGGTCGGAGGTTAGGGCAGCCGGCAGCGCCTCGCGTTGCCTCTCCCGCGTGATGATGGGACCTGCTCACAACGCCCATCCCTCGCCGTCATTGCGAGGAGGCGAAGCCGACGAAGCAATCCAGGGGCCAGCACGTGGGGCCTCTGGATTGCTTCGCTGCGCTCGCAATGACGGTGTTTTGGTAGTCTGAAAGGTCTCCTACGCCACCCGCAGCAGCGGCGCCGCCTTGGCCGTCGGGCGCAGCGCCTCGGGGATCCACTCGCCATGCGCGGCCAGCAGGTCGTCGACCAGCTTCCAGATCTGGTCGAGGTCCAGCTCCGCCGCCGTGTGCGGGTCCAGCATGGCGGCGTGGTAGATGTGGTCGCGGTTGCCGGTCAGCAGCGCCTCGACCGCCAGCGACTGGACGTTGATGTTGGTCTGCATCAGCGCCGCCAGATGCGGCGGCAGCCGGCCGATGCCGATCGGCTGCACGCCGTTGCGGTCGACCAGGCAGGGCACCTCGACCGTGCAGTCGGACGGCAGGTTCTCGATCAGCCCGCCATTCTGCACGTTGCCGTAGATCACCGCCGGCTGCCCCGTCTCCTTGGCGCGGATGATGGTCGAGCCGTATTCGACGCTGCGCCGGATTTCCAGCGGCACCGACGGGTCCTGCAGCTGGGCCTTCAGCGCGCCCCATTTGTCGATCTGGCGCTCGCAGCGGGTGATGTACTCGTCGAGCGGGATGTTGAACCGGTCGACGATCTCCTCGCGCCCGCGCTTGATGTACCAGGGCACGTATTCGCTGAAATGCTCGCTGGATTCGGTGACGAAGTAGCCGAGCCGCAGGAACATGTCGTAGCGGACGCGGTTCCACTCCGGCACCCGCCCCTCCTCCACCACCTTGCGGATCAGGGGCGTCAGGTCTTCGCCGTTGCGCTCGAACTTCAGGTAGAAGGCCATGTGGTTGATGCCGCCGCAGAGATAGCTGATCTCCTCGACCGGCACGCCGATGTCCTCGGCGATCTCCGCCGCCGTGCCCTGCACGCTGTGGCACAGGCCGACGGTCTTGATCTTCGTCGCCCGGTTCAGCGCCCAGCAGTTCATCGCCATCGGGTTGGCATATTGCAGATGGGTCACGTCCGGGCACAGCCGCTCCATGTCCCGGGCCTGCTCCAGCAGCACCGGCACGGTGCGCAGCGCCCGCATGATGCCGCCGATGCCGAGCGTGTCCGCGATGGTCTGGCGCAGCCCGTAGGTCTTCGGCACCTCGAAATCGGTCACCGTGCAGGGCTTGTAGCCGCCGACCTGGATCATGGTGATGGCGTAGTCGGCGCCGTCCAGCGCCCGGGCGCGGTCGGTCGTCGCCTCGATCGTCGCCGGAGCCTTCAGCGACTCGGCGATGCGCCGGGCCACGGTCTCGGAGGTGGCCAGCCGCTCCGGATCGATGTCGTAGAGGGTGATGCGCGCATCCGCCAGCTCCGGATAGGACAGGATGTCGCCGATCAGGTTCTTGGCGAAGACCGTGCTGCCGGCGCCGATGAAGGTGATCTTGGGAGAGGTCATGCGGAGAGTCCCGGTTGGCGGAAGGTGCCCGCGGCGCGGCGGCCGCGGGCCGGATGGATCGAAGGGTTATTGGAACAGAGCGTTGACCTGGTCGTTCGCGTCCTTCAGCAGCGGCGCGACCGGCACGTCCTCGAGGAAGATCCGATCGAAGGCCACATTCATGGTCGACAGGATCTGCGGCGAGTAGTCGGTGATCGGGTACAGGAAGGTCTGGTCCGGCGTCGCCTCGCTGGTGAAGGCGGTGACGTCCTGGCCGCGCTCGGCGAAGGCGTCCTGGGCGATCTTGGCGGCCGCCGGGATCGCTGGGAACACCACGCCGGCCTTGCCGATGATGTTCTGGCAGTCGGCGGAGCCGAGGAACTTGACCCATTCCCAGGCCTCGTCCGGGTGCTTGGTGCCGGTCCAGATCGAATCGCCGAGGCCGTTGAACATGCTCTTGCGGCCCTGCGGCCCGGTCGGCAGCGGCACGAAGCCGTAGGCGAAGGAGACGTTCTTGCCGTACCAGGTGGAGTTCCACGAGCCGTCGGCGACGATCGCCCCCTTGCGGGCGCCGAGCAACGCGGTGCCGCCGAGGGCGCCGACATCCTTCTGCGGCAGGCCGTAGCCCTTCTTCAGCGACAGGTCGCGCAGCCAGGTCAGGGTCTCGGCCAGCACCGGGTCGTCATAGTGATACTTGGTGCCCCAGGGCCCGTCGGTGAACTTGAAGCCGGCCGAAACCGCCAGCCAGCTCCACTGCGTCTGGCCATAGCCGTCGATCTTCGGGGTGATCAGCCCGTACTGGACGACGTTCTTGGGGTCGAAGCCGGCCTCGTCGCCGCGCTTGCCGCTGGCGTCCAGCGACAGCTTGGCCAGGATCTTCTCGAAGCTGCCGCCGTCCTTCGGGTTCCAGGTCGCGGCGCGCAGCTCGTCGACCGTCACCCCGGCCTTGTCGAGCATCTCCTTGTTGTAGACCAGGGCCACCGTGTCCCAGTCCTTCGGCATGCCGTAGAGCTTGCCGTCGCGCGTCCACAGATCGACCAGTCCGGGGCTGTAGATCTTGGTGTCGACCTTGTCGCGCTCGATCATGGGCGTCAGGTCCATGATCTGCTCGTTGGCGACGAATTCGGGGTAGGAGCGCAGATGGTCGGCGAAGACGTCCGGCGCCTCACCGGAGACGAAGCCGGTCGACAGCGTGGTCCAGTAGTCGAGCCAGCCATACTGCGTCACCTTGACGGTGATGTCGGGGTGCTTGGCGTGGAAGGCGTCGCCGCAGGCCTGGTAGTGCGGCGCCTGCATCGCATCCCAGAGCCAATAGTTCAGTTGGGTCTCCGCCCGGGCAGCGCCGGCCAGGGACATCGCCGCCACTGATAGAAACAGGGTCCTCGACAGGCTCACACGCATCTCGGGCCTCCTCCGATCTCGTTTGTTGATGCCGCGGGTCATTTCAGCCCGCTGAACTGCAGGGATTCGACGACGCGCCGGCCGAACAGCACCAGCAGCACGATCACCGGCACGATCGACAGCACGGTGCCGGCCATCAGCCCGGTCCAGTCCGGGTTGCCGTTCTGCTGCTGGGTCTTGAAGGCGGCCAGCGCCACCGACATCACCCGGACATCGGCGTCGCGCCCGACCAGGAACGGCCAGAAGAAGTCGTTCCAGGCGTTGATCGACAGCAGGATCGCCAGGGTGGCGATGGCGCTCTTGTGCACCGGCAGCACCACCGACCAGAAGGTGCGGAACGGCGTGGCGCCGTCGATCCGCGCCGCCTCTTCCAGCTCACGCGGGGTGGTCAGGAAGAACTGGCGCAGGAAGAACACGGCGAAGGGCGACATCAGGATGGTCGGCGCCACCATGCCCTGGAAGGTGTTCAGCCAGCCCAGCTCCTTGATCAGCACGAAGTTGGGGATGAACAGCACGATCGCCGGGATCATCGTGGCGGCGATGAACAGGTAGAAGATCACCGTCGACCCGATGAAGCGGATCCGGGCGAAGGCATAGGCCGCCAGCGCCGAGAAGAAGATCTGCCCGCCCACCGTCAGCAGCGTGAAGATCAGGCTGTTGCGCAGGGCCAGGGCGAAGTTGATCGGCGTCGACGGGGTGGCCGGGTTGACCGGCGCCAGGCCCAGCACCCGGCGGAAATTGTCGAGGGTCACCTCGACCGGCACCATGAGCGTCGCTTGGTCGAACAGGGTCGAGGTCGGTACCAGCGCCGTCTTCAGCGTGATCCAGAGCGGGAACAGCGAGCAGACGATGAACGCCCCCAGCACCGCCCAGGCAAAAATGCGGCCGGGGGAGAAGCGGAAGGCGGAGGCTTGCGGCAGGGCGATCGCGGTCATGGCGCGTCCCTCACTCGAGATCCGAGCTGCCGGCGCGCAGCGCCCGCATCTGCAGCATGGTGATCAGGATCAGCACCGCGAACAGCGCCACCGACATCGCCGAGGCATAGCCCATCTTCGAGAAGCGGAAGGCGCTTTCGTAGACGTACCAGATGATCGCGCTGGTCGAGTTTGCCGGCCCGCCCTGGGTGGTGACGGCGATGGTGTCGAACACCTGGAACGACCCGATCACGCTGGTCACCAGCACGAACACCAGCACCGGGCGCAGCAGCGGCAGGGTGATGCGGCGGAACACCACCCACTCCCCCGCCCCTTCCAGCCGCGCCGCCTCGTACAGCGACCGCGGGATGGCCTGCAGCCCGGCATAGAACAGGAGGGCGGTGAGGCCGACATGGCGCCAGATGTTGATCCCGGCGATCGACATGATGGCCAGGTCCGACGTCGCCAGGAAGGACTGGCGCGGCACGCCGATCAGCCCGAGGAAGACGTTGGTCATGCCCAGCAGCGGATCGAGCAGCCACAGCCAGATCAGCGCGGCGATGACGTTGGACAGCAGATAGGGCGCGATCACCACCGCCCGCAGCGCCACCGATTTGCTGAGCCGGTCCATCAGCACCGCGAGGACGAGGCCGAGCAAGGTCTGCAGCGGGATGTTGTAGAGCACATAGGCGATGGTGATGCGCGCAGACTGCCAGAAGCGTGGGTCGTCGATCAGCTTCACGTAGTTGTCGAAGCCGATGAATTTCGGCGCCCGCATCAGGTTCCAGTCGGTCAGGCTGATCTCGACCGCCCGCAGCGTCGGGTACAGGTAGAAGACCGCGAAGCCGATCAGCGCCGGCAGGATGAACAGCCAGCCGGTCACGTTGCGCTGCAGCGCCGCCCGCAGCTTCGGGCGGGATCGCAGCCAGCCGGCGGCGGCCGCCGGCCTGCTTAACTCCGCTGCCACCATCCTCGACCATCCTCCCCGGATCGGGCCCCTGCATTCCATGGAAAGCGGGGCTTCTGTCTGCGGATGACACGTGTCAGTATCGTTACTAACACGTGTTAGCTATAGTCAAACGAGATCCGGCCGGCTTGTCAAGCGCCGACCGGCATGGCACAGCGGGCGGGGCGTTCCGGTCGGCCGGGCGCCCATGAAGCGGATGGACATGGAACGACGCAGGGTCACCAGCCACGATGTCGCCCGCCGGGCCGGGGTGTCGCGCGCCACCGTCTCGATGGTGCTGAACCGGTCGAAAGCGGTGACGATCAGCGCCGAGACCCGGCAGCGCGTGCTGGAGGCAGCGGCCGCGTTGGGCTACCGGCCGAATTCGGCGGCGCGGATGCTGGTGCGCGGCGACACCGAGACCATCGGCCTGGTGGTCACCGACCCGCAGGTGCTGGCTGTCGATGGCTTCGTGCCGCAGCTGCTGTACGGCATCAGCCAGGCGACGAGCGAGAGCGGCTATCGCATCCTGCTGGAAGGGGTCGAGCCCGGCGCCGGCCCGCATGCCTATGCCGAGCTGGTGGAGGGCCGGCGGATTGACGGGCTGATCGTGTTGAACCCGCCGACCGACGCGCCGCAGATCCATGCGCTGATCGACCAGGGCTTCCCGCTGGTGCTGCTGGGCTCGGTCCGCCACCCGCGCGAGCACGCCTGCAACTTCTCCACCCGCCGCGCCATCCGCCGCTCGATGGATCATCTGATCGGGCTTGGACACCGGGCGATCGCCCATATCGGCTTCTCGCCGCCCGGCTTCGTCGCCACCGATGCGCGGCTGAACTCCTACCGTGAATCGCTGCGCGCCCATGGCATCGAACCGGACGACCGGCTGGTCGCCTATGGCGCCTTCAGCGCCGAGAGCGGCCACCGGGCGATGCGCGAGCTGCTGGACCGCGGCGGCGTGCGTCCGACAGCGGTCCTGGCCGGCAACGACACCATCGCGCTGGGCGCCCTGGCGGCGCTGACCGATGCCGGACTGTCGGTGCCGAACGACGTCGCCCTGGTCGGCTTCGACGACCTGCCCTTCGCCGCCCTTCTGCGCCCGGCCCTGACCACGGTGCGCAACCCGGGGGTCGAGCAGGGCCGCCAGGCGGCGCAGCTGCTGATCCGCCTGCTCAAGGGCGAGACGGTCGACCAGCGCCGCATCGCCCTGCCGACCGAGCTGGTGATCCGCGATTCCTGCGGCGCGAAGCGGCGATCCGGCCCCTAGGTCCGGTACCTTTCCGTTGAATTTGATGTATTATTGAGGCGCGTTCGCAGGATTTCCGAACGTGGTTTCATAAGGGATAAAAAATGCGGAATTTCCGTTCCTGCGGCTTGGCCGCGGCCGTGATCGGCGGCCTGATGATCTTCGCCGCCCCGGCCTCCGCCGACGACCTGGAGTTCACCCTCACCAACGCCACCACGGTCAGCGCCACGGAGTTCTACGTGTCGCCGGTCAATGTCGACGATTGGGAGGACAACCTGCTGGAGGGCAAGTACCTGCCCGCCGGCAACGAGGTGACGGTGACCATCGGCGACGGCCGGCGCACCTGCACCTATGACCTGAAGACGGTGTTCGAGGACGGCCGGACAGCTGAGAACAACGGCGTCGACCTCTGCCAGACCGGAAAATACACCGTGCACGAGTGACCGGATGCCGGGGCGGTGCCACGCCGCCCCGGCCCGGATATCACGGTGTCGGATGTTACGGAGTCGGGGGCGCGCAGCCCGGCCGGTCGAACAGCGCGGCCAGGCCGCAGGCCGAGGTCAGCATGCGGTCGCCGTCATGGCCGACGCCCTGGACCAGCAGCAGCCGCTGCCGAAACCCGTCCGGATGGCGGCCGCGCAGATACTGCACATAGGCCTCGCCGCGGGCGAGGCGGTAGGGCCCCTGCGCCTCCGCCATGCAGCTCTTGTCCAGCGCCGGGTGGTTCGGGTCGGTGTCGGCGGTGCCCAGCAGATAGGTGACGTCGCGGCCCAGATAGGCCTGCTCCAACGCCGCCGGGGTCGCCGTCCCGGCATAGGCGGGCAGATCGGTCATGCCGTATTTCCAGCGGTCGAATTTCGGGCAGGCGGCGGCGCCGGCGAAGGGAGCGAAGCCGCCCTCCCCGTCCGGCCGGTCGCGGTTGAAATAGGCGTAGGAGGACGGGTTGGCGACGACGTAGCGCACGGCGACGCCGGCCGCGATCGGTACTGTCTCGCCCTGGCCGAGGATGGCGTAGCGCTGCACCACCTGACCGCCACCGGAATGGCCGGCCACCACGATCGTCGTCAGGTTCGGGAACAGCGTGCGGTCGGCCAGCCTGGCCAGGATCGCGTCGAGCCCGGCGAAAGCGCTGATCGGCGCAGGACCCTTGGCGTCGCTGCCGCCCTCCCAGCCGGTGGTGCCCCAGCGCAGGGTGTCGGCCGACAGATGATGGGCTTGCGCATCGACCTCCGCGAGGAACTGCGGCACCACCAGGATCGCGGCCTGACCCGCCTCCCCCGCCGCGGCCAGGGCCTTCTCGGCCGAGGCGCGGTAGACATCGGCGTTGCGCAGCCGGCCGTGGATGACGATCACCGCCCGGGTGACGCCCGGAAGCGGCCGCGACCAATCGCGCGAGACATACAGGGCCAAGTCGCCGGTGCCGGCCGGCGTGGTCACCGTCAGGCGCTGGTCGGCGACCTCCTTGACCGGCTTCTCGGGCGGGCTCTCATCAGCGGCTCGAAGCGGCGGCACCGAGGCCAGCATGGCCGTCGCGGCCAGGACAAGGATTGCGGCACATCGCAGGATCACGCTGGATCTCCCTCACTGTGGGTCCTACACGTCGGACCGCCTTCCGGCGGCCCATGCTCCTCGCACATGTTTCCATCAGACATCGTCATGCGTCGCCTGCTGAGGCGCGGCCAATACTTGGCCTCACCTTTTCGACCACAGACGAGCCCAGCCGATGACCGATACGCAGCGCTTCCCGATCGACGACATCATCGACACTGTCGAATTCGAATCCGACCAGCCGCTCGACCACGCAGCACTGCGGGCGGAGCTCACCCGATATGCCAGGATCCTGAGCACGGGCACCGAGCTGTCGCTGACCCCGGAGCTCGACGAGGACACCCGCCAGGGCTTGGTGCGGGCCATCATGCTCAAGGCGAGCTATTTCTGCATGCTCGACACCGCCGCCACCGATGCGGAATCGGCCGACAACCATCTCCGGATCGTGCTCGGTGGCCTCGACAGCCATGAATACAGGGGTCTGACCCGGAAGCAGGAGCGCGAGATCCGCGGCTTCATCGAGGCGGCCCACGCCGACGGCAAGGTCACCTTCGAGGAGACGATCGACTTCCTCGTCGTGGTGAACCGCGCGACCGATGATGCCGGTCCCGACCTTCCCGCCTCCACCCTCGCGACCGCAAAAGTCTATCTCGAGGAGCACGGCATCGAGCCGACCGAGGCTCGGGTCCGGGCCCTGGCCGAGGCGGCGGAGAGCACGGTGGCAGACACGATCGACGAGGTCGAGGAAGCGGCCTGACGCTGCGGCCGGCGGGCGGGCGGCAATGATATCGCCGTCCGCCCCCTTGCCTCACTCCGCCGGGGCGGGGACCGTGGCCTCATCCGGCGCCGGCAGCGGGTCGCCGGCGAGGGCGGCCCGCAGCCGCGTCTCGTCGAGCGCACCTTCCCAGCGGGCGACCACGACGGCGGCGACGGCGTTGCCGATGAAGTTGGTCAGCGCCCGGCACTCCGACATGAAGCGGTCGACGCCGAGGATCAGCGCCATGCCGGCGACCGGCACGGTCGGCACCACCGACAGCGTCGCCGCCAGGGTGATGAAGCCCGATCCGGTGACGCCGGCCGCGCCCTTGGAGCTGAGCATCGCCACCGCCAGCAGCAGGATCTCGTCGCCCAGCGACAGATGCGTGTTCGTCGCCTGGGCGATGAACAGCGCCGCCATGGTCATGTAGATGTTGGTGCCGTCGAGGTTGAAGGAGTAGCCGGTCGGGATCACCAGGCCGACCACCGGCTTGGCGCAGCCCGCCCGCTCCATCTTCTCCATCAGTGAGGGCAGCGCCGCCTCGGACGAGCTGGTGCCCAGCACCAGCAGCAGCTCGGCCTTGATGTAGCGGATCAGGGCCAGCACCGAGAAGCCGTTGTAGCGGGCGACGGCGCCGAGCACGACCACGACGAAGATGATCGAGGTCGCGTAGAAGGTGCCGACCAGGAAGGCCAGGTTGACGACCGACCCGATGCCGAACTTGCCGATGGTGAAGGCCATGGCGCCGAAGGCCCCGATCGGCGCCACCTTCATCAGGATGTGGACGACCTTGAACACCGCGGCCGATACGGCCTTCAGGAAGCCCAGCACCGGGGCGCCCTTCTCGCCGGTCATGGCCAGGCCGACACCGAACAGCACCGAGACGAACAGCACCTGAAGGATGTCGCCGCCGACGAAGGCGCTGAACATCGTCGTCGGGATGATGCCGGTCAGGAAGCCGACGATCGACTGGTCATGCGCCTTGCTGGCGTAGCCCTCGACCGCCTTGGCATCGAGCGTGGCCGGGTCGATGTTCAGGCCGGCGCCCGGCTGCACCAGGCTGGCGATCACCAGCCCGACGATCAGCGCCAGCGTCGAGAACACCAGGAAATAGCCCAGCGCCTTGGCGCCGACCCGCCCGACCTTCTCCAGGTCGTGCATGCCGGCGATGCCGGTGACGACGGTCAGGAAGATGACCGGCGAGATGATCATCTTGACCAGGCTGATGAAGCCGTCGCCGAGCGGCTTCATCGCCGCGCCGAGATCAGGATAGAAGTGGCCGAGCAGGATGCCGATCACGACCGCGATCAGCACCTGGACGTAGAGATGGCGGTAGAACGGCAAGGGGGGACGCGGGGCGGCATCGGCAGTGGCCATGGCACACACTCCTCGGGGCGCGCGGGCCGCGATGGCCGCGACGCCGGCTTGGGGTTTCCTGCCGCCCCGGGGATGGCCCCTTCTTACGGACGGCCCCCCGGACGGCGCAAGCCCTGTGCCACTCTGCTCCCGATCCATCCGATTTTCGCCATCTTGTTGATGGGAAAGGGCCATTCTTCGAAGACGGCCGGCCATCGGAAGCGGATCTGTGCGGAAACTCGCACAAGCCTGCCCCGGCTGAAGCGGAGATCCGCACAGGCTCGCCGGAGCATTCGCAATGCCCCCAAGCGGGAGAGGTAACGCAGAGAGCGCGGTGCTAGGCTGGACGGCATGACCGCAGTCGACCGTCCCCTGACCGCCACAGCCCCGGCCCGGCCCGCGGTCGCGGCGCCGGCCGCGCCGCACCGGTGGCGCAGTTGGGCGGTGTTCGCCGCGGTCGGCGCCACCCTGTTCGCGGCCGTGATCTGGCAGGCCGGGCCGGTTGGGCGCGACCGGGCGGAGGACGAGATCGCGCGCTCGGCCGCGGCGGCGCTGGGGCTGCATGTCGCCATGCTGCGCAGCGAGCTGGAGAAGCAGCGCTCGCTGCCCTTCGTGCTGGCCCAGGACCCGGATGTCCGCACCGCGCTGACCGCCGCCAACGACCGGCAGCGGCTGGACGGGATCAATGCCAAGTTCGAGGCACTGAGCCGGGGCACGCGGGCGGCAGTGATCTATCTCTTGGACCGCGGCGGCACCGCGATCGCCGCCAGCAACTGGCGTGAGCGGATCAGCTTCGTCGGCCAGCACTACGCCTTCCGCGGCTATTACCAGCGCGCGGTCGAGACCGGCGGGGCCGAGTTCTTCGCCATGGGCACGATGAGCCGCAAGCCGGGCTCGTACCTGTCGCGCCGGATCGACGGGCCGAACGGGCTCTTGGGCGTGATCGTGGTCAAGGTCGAGTTCGACGAGATGGAGGAGGCCTGGGGCCGCTTCGCCGAGACCGCCTTCGTCACCGACGAACGCAACGTGGTGCTGCTGACCGACGTGCCGGAGTGGCGCTTCCGCAGCTTCGGCCCACTGCCGGAGGAAGAGCGCGCAGCGGTGCGCGAGAGCCTGCAATACGGCGGCGCGCCGCTCGACCCGCTGCCGATCGCGCCGGATGCGGCCTCGCCCCGGCCCGAGGCGGTGACCGCGACCCTGCCGGGCGCGCGGATGGCTGGGCGCTTCCTGGCCCTCGCCGCCCCGGTGCCGACCACCGGCTGGACCCTGCACCTGCTGGCGCCGACCTCGCCTTCCGTCGGCCGCGCCGTGATGGACACCAGGCTGATCGCCGGGCTGGTGACGCTGCTGGCGCTGGCCGCCGCGGCCGCCTTGCTGTACCGCCGCAACCGCGCCCTGACCAACACGGCCCGGCAGGCGGCGGCGCAGGCGGAGCTGGAGCGCCGGGTCGCCGAGCGCACCCGGGCGCTGAACGACGCCAATCAGCGCCTGACCGAGGAGATGGAGGAGCGGCGCCGCAGCGAGCAGCGCCGGCAGCAGTTGCAGGAGGAGTTGACCCAGGCCAACCGCCTGGCGATCCTGGGCCAGGTCGCGGCCAGCGTGGCGCATGAGATCAACCAGCCGGTGGCGGCGATCCGCGCCTATGCCGACAACGCCTCGGTGTTCCTGGAACGCGACAAGCCTGCAGCGGTGCGCGAGAACCTGTCGACCATCGCCGGGCTGACCGATCGGGTCGGCGCCATCACCCAGCATCTGCGCGCCTTCTCGCGCAAGGCGACCGGCCGGGTCGAGGCGACCTCCTGCGCCGATGCGGTCGAGGGCGCGCTGCTGCTGACCCGGCCGCGCATCCGCCGCCAGTCGGTGCGGCTGGTGCAGGATCTGCCGCCCGGCGACGTCCGGGTGGTGGCCGAGCGGGTGCGGCTGGAGCAGATCCTGGTCAACCTGCTGCAGAACGCACTCGACGCCGTCGAGGGCCGATCTCACCCCGAGATCCGCATCGCGGTGGACGTCGCCGTGGACGCTGGGGGGGTCGAAGAGGTTAGGATCGCGGTGTCCGACACCGGCAAGGGCATCGCCCCCGATACGATGAAGGCGCTGTTCATCCCCTTCGCCACCTCCAAGCCGGCCGGGCTCGGCCTCGGTCTGGTGATCTGCCAGGACATCGCGCGCGAGTTCGGCGGCAGCATCGCCGCCGCAAACCGCGATGGCGGCGGCGCCGTGTTCTCCGTCACCCTGAAGCGGGCGCCATGAGCGCGGGGCAGGTGGTCTTCGTCGACGACGAGGCCGAGATCCGGCACGCCAATGTCCAGAGCCTCGAGCTGGCCGGCTTCGAGGTCACGGCACTGGCCTCCGCCCGGGCGGCACTGGCGACTGTCGAGCGCGACTTCCCGGGCGCCGTGGTCACGGACATCCGCATGCCGGAGACCGACGGCCTGGCGCTGTTCGGGCGGCTCAGGGAGCTCGATCCCGACCTGCCGGTGATCCTGATCACCGGGCATGGCGACATCGCCATGGCGGTCGGCGCCATGCGGGACGGCGCCTACGACTTCCTGGCCAAGCCCTATCCGGCCGAGCGGCTGGTCGACAGCGTCCGCCGGGCCGTGGAGAAGCGGCGCCTGGTGATCGAGAACCGCCGGCTGAAGGCGCAACTCGAAGAGGCCGACGATCTCGCCTTCCTCGGCGACACGCCGGAGATGGCGCGGCTGCGCGATGCCGTGCGCAACGTCGCCGACGCCGATGTCGACGTGCTGGTGCTGGGCGAGACCGGATCGGGCAAGGAGGTGGTGGCCGAGGCGCTGCACCGCTGGAGCCGCCGCCGGTCGAAGCCGCTGGTGGCGCTGAACTGCGGCGCGCTGCCGGAGAGCGTGATCGAGAGCGAGCTGTTCGGCCACGAGGCCGGCGCCTTCACCGGGGCGCAGAAGCGCCGGATCGGCCGGATCGAGCATGCCGATGGCGGCACCCTGTTCCTGGACGAGGTCGAGAGCATGCCGGCGGCGCTGCAGGTGAAGCTGCTGCGGGTGCTGGAGGAACGGGCGGTGGAGCCACTCGGCACCAATGAGCGCCGGCCGCTGGACCTGCGCGTGGTCGCCGCCACCAAGACCGACCTCGCCGCGGCGTCGCAGGAGGGGAAGTTCCGGGCCGACCTCTATTACCGGCTCAACGTGGTGACGCTGCGCATCCCGCCGCTGCGCGAACGCCGGGCCGACATCCCGCTGCTGTTCGCGCATTTCTTGGCCCGCGCCGCCGAGCGCTTCCGCCGCGACCCGCCGCCGCTCGGCGACGTAGTGCGGCGGCATCTGCTGGACCATGACTGGCCGGGCAATGTCCGCGAGCTGGCGCATTTCGCCGACCGGGTGGCGCTGGGCCTCGACAGGATCGACTCCCCGGCCCCGGCGGAGACGCCGGCCAGCCTGCCGGAACGGGTCGAGCGCTACGAGGCGGCCCTGCTGCGCGAGGCGCTGGCGGCGCATCGCGGCGATGTGCGGGCCACGACCGAGGCCCTCGGGCTGCCCCGCAAGACCTTCTACGACAAGCTCACCCGCCACGGCATCGACCCGAACGAGTATCGGGCGGAGCCGATCGGAAAGAGGGCGGGTTGAGCGCATTGGATCCGTGCGGACCGAGCGGGAAGGCGTCACCGCAGGGCCCCCGGCCTGACAGGAGGCGCGGTGATCCAATCCGTCAGCCGGATCGGTGTCGCTTGGCCTCGGCAATGACCTGATCCAACTCCGCCAAGAGTTCGTCCAACGTCACCGTCCCGTCGCGGTCACCCTCCTGCTCGGCTTCCCGGAGCATCGCCATGAAGGCACGGCGGCGATCCTCAGCGGATTTGTCGGCAAGGCCTTCAAGCTTCGACGTCGGCGGCGGGTCGGTCGTCATGGTCAACCTATTCCAGACCGACGACAGGGTGAGGCCAAACGGAATCGAAGGCAAATCACCGTTGCCTCTGCTGCCAAGCGAGACCTTTTCAGATTCCAAACATCGTCATTGCGAGCGCAGCGAAGCAATCCAGGGCCGCTCGCACCGGCCCCTGGATTGCTTCGTCGGCTTCGCCTCCTCGCAATGACGGCGAGGAAGGGGCAACGCAAAACGACGTGCTTACTCCAATCTCACGGCAGCTTGACGAAATCCGCGTCGATCGTGTTTTCGACCTTGCCACCGACCGTCCGGGTGTAATGCAGCGACAGCTTGCCGGGCGCGGTCAAAGTGCGGCGGTAAGTCTGCAGCTCGGTCTTGCCGCCGGACTTCGCCGTCAGCTCCGTGGTCAGCACCGATCCTTCCAGCCGCGCCTTGGCCTGGGCGCCGCTGTCCAGCTTGGCGGTCCAGACATTCGGCGACTTGCCGGGCGCGAAGACCGCGGTGTTCTCGCGCATCTTGAGCTGGTCGTCATTGTCCGCGCCGTCACGCGGCCCCTCGGCGCTGCGCCAGCGCAGGAACAGGCCGCCATCGGCCGAGGCGTCGATCACCAGCGCCGCGGCGCGGCGGGTGTCTCCCTCGCCCTGGCTGGCGCCGACCCAGGAGCCGCGGAATGCCTCGATCCCGGTGACCGCTGCCGCCTGCGCCGCGGCCGGAGCAGCCGCCGCAACGGGCGGCTTGGTCTCCCCGGATGCCGGCACGCAGGCGCCCAGCGCCGTGATCGCAGCCACCCCCAGGATGGCATGCCGCAGCCTCATCATGTCCCCCTTCCCGTCCCCACAGGATCGATTCGACGGCCATCATCGCCGATGCGCCGCTTCCGCCGCACGGGAAATCGGCCCGCAGAAAGGAAAACGGCCGCACCGACGGATCGGAACGGCCGTTCATCCAAAAAGCAGCGGAAGCGGTCAGGCGCGGATCACACCGGTGGCCGGCGTGTCGAGACCGAGCGCGGCGGCGGCGGTGGCGACGATGTCCTGCGCCGACAGCGCGGCCTCGGCGTATTGCAGCTCCGGCTTCTCATGGTCCTGGAACCGGTCCGGCAGCGTCATCGGCCGCATCTTCAGCCCGTGGTCCAACAGGCCGGCGCGGGCCAGATGGTGCAGCACGATGCTGCCGAAGCCGCCCTCGGCCCCCTCCTCCACCGTGATCAGCACGGCATGGTGGCGGGCCAGCTGGCCGACCAGCTCGGTGTCGAGCGGCTTGGCGAAACGGGCATCGGCGACGGTGGTCGACAGGCCCATCCCGCCGAGAACCTCGGCCGCCGCCAGGCATTCCTGCAGCCGGGTGCCGTAGCTGAGCAGCGCGATGGTGGTGCCCTCGCGCAGCACGCGGCCCTTGCCGAGCGCCAGCGGCTGGCCGCGGGCCGGCAGCTCGACGCCGACGCCGTCGCCGCGCGGGTAGCGGAAGGCCGAGGGCCGGTCGTCCAGCGCGGCGGCGGTCGCCACCATGTGCACCAGCTCGGCCTCGTCGGCCGCAGCCATCAGCACCATGCCGGGCAGGCAGCCGAGATAGGGGATGTCGAAGGCGCCGGCATGGGTGGCGCCGTCGGCGCCGACCAGCCCGGCGCGGTCGATGGCGAAGCGCACCGGCAGGTGCTGGATCGCCACGTCGTGCACCACCT
Source organism: Inquilinus sp. YAF38 (assembly GCF_052113205.1). Classification (NCBI taxonomy): domain Bacteria; kingdom Pseudomonadati; phylum Pseudomonadota; class Alphaproteobacteria; order Rhodospirillales; family Rhodospirillaceae; genus Inquilinus; species Inquilinus sp. YAF38. Next base: position 17,365 of record NZ_JBFRCU010000024.1, read on the forward strand.
GGTCGTAGGCGCGCTGCAGGAAGGTCGAGTAGATCGCGCAGAACGGCTTGAAGCCTTCCGTCGCCATGCCCGCGGCGAAGGTCACCGCATGCTGCTCGGCGATGCCGACGTCGAAGGTGCGGTTCGGGAAGCGCTGGGCGAACTTGTCCAGGCCGGTGCCGGACGGCATGGCGGCGGTGACGGCGACGATGCGCTCATCCGCCTCCGCCTCCTGGACCAGCGCCTGGGCGAAGACGCCGGTGTAGCTCGGCGCATTGCTCTTCGGCTTGGCCTGGGCCCCGGTGATGACGTCGAAGCGGCTGACGCCGTGATACTTGTCCGGCGCCGCCTCGGCCGGGCCGTAGCCCTTGCCCTTCTGGGTGACGACATGGACCAGCACCGGGCCATCATCGGCGTCGCGGACATTCTCGAGCACCGGCAGCAGGTGGTCGAGATTGTGCCCGTCGATCGGGCCGACATAGTAGAAGCCCAGCTCCTCGAACAGCGTGCCGCCGGTGACGAAGCCGCGGGCGTATTCCTCGGCCCGCTTGGCGGCGCGCGCCACCGGCTTCGGGAACACCGCGGTGACGTCGCGCATCAGGTGGCGCAGCGAGCGGTAGGAGCGCGAGGAGATCAGCCGCGACAGATAGGCGCTCATGGCGCCGACCGGCGGGGCGATCGACATGTCGTTGTCGTTGAGGATGACGACCAGGCGGCTCTTCAGCGCGCCGGCATTGTTCATCGCCTCATAGGCCATGCCGGCGCTCATCGCGCCGTCGCCGATCACGGCGACGACTCGGAAGTCCTCGCCCTTCAGGTCGCGCGCGACGGCCATGCCGAGGCCGGCCGAGATCGAGGTCGAGCTGTGCGCGGCGCCGAACGGGTCGTACTCGCTCTCCGACCGCTTGGTGAAGCCGGACAGGCCGCCGCCCTGGCGCAGGGTGCGGATGCGGTCACGGCGCCCGGTCAGGATCTTGTGCGGATAGGCCTGGTGGCCGACATCCCAGATCAGCTTGTCCCGAGGGGTGTCGAACACCCGGTGCAGGGCAACGGTGAGCTCGACCACACCGAGTCCGGCACCGAGATGACCGCCCGTGGTCGAGACCGCGTCAATGGTCTCTGCCCTGAGCTCATCAGCAACCTGCTTCACGTCGGAAGCCGGCAGGAGTCGGAGGTCTTCGGGGGTGTGGATGGCGTCGAGCAGCGGCGTGACTGGCTTCATTCAGCTTCGCTTTCGGCAGGATTGGTCCGGCGGTTCGGGCGACTTCGGCATCGGTCTCTCTCCCACCGTGACGGCAGACCTTCGGCCGAAGCACCCATCATTTTCCTGCCCCATAGTCGTTCCAGCACTATAGGGGAGCGGTGGCGCGATCAAGAAAATCCGGTGACAAGGGCATGACCGGATGCCGATTTGCCACACCCTGACGCCGCTGCGCCACGTCTTGGTCCGGACTGCAGCGGAGCCGGCCCGGACGGGCCGCGAGCCGTCATTGACAAGCCTGCTCCGTCCCCTTAGAACCCCGGACCGAGCGGCGCTGCCGCTCGACGGAGGGGTGGCCGAGCGGCTGAAGGCAACGGTTTGCTAAACCGTCCACGGGAGAAATCCCGTGCCCGGGTTCGAATCCCGGTCCCTCCGCCACCCTACGCCTGACGGCTTCGGGTGGCAGGCCACTTACCGCCAGAACGGCTTCGACAGTTCGGCCAGCGCGTCGCCGCGGGTCCAGCCGAGATCCTCCAGATCCGGCTCCGACAGGCCGGCCAGGGCGCGGCGCTGACGGATTCGTTCCAGCGCGTCCTCCAAGGCCAGCATCAGGCGCCACTCCAATGACACGGCCGGCCCGGGCCGCATGGTCCCGGGTGCGTTGTTGTCATTGGCGCTCCGCCCGGCCAGTTCGCCCCGGACGCCGGGCGCGGTCGAACCGATACTCCACATCGCCGGCCCCACAGCCAGACCCGCTCCAGGAATGATAGAGCCGGGGGACCCGGGCCAGCCAGCGTGTCGCGCGACGGCCGCCTCCCCGCTGGACAGCGGCGGCGGGACTCGTTAGGGAATGGGCCGGCGCCGGATTAGCTCAGTCGGTAGAGCAGCGGTTTTGTAAACCGAAGGTCGCGGGTTCGACCCCTGCATCCGGCACCAATTTTTTTGGGCTTCCGCGGGCTGCGGCGGCGCTCTTTACGCTTTCCGCAGCGTCCCCATTTCTAGTGTAGGCTGGCCGACAGCCATCGACACTTCTGGCCGACAAATGACCGACAAGCCCGACAACATCGTTCTGGATCTGCTCCGTGCGATCCGCAGCGACATCGCCGAGGTCAAGACGGATCTCGTCGAACTGAAGGAGCGTATCGGCAATCTGGAAAGCCAGTATGCCAGCGTGTCCCGTCGGCTCGACCGGATGGCCGGCGACATCGAGCGGATTAAGAAGCGCCTCGATCTGGTCGAGGCGTAGTCAGACCCCTCACCCCCCGCGGGGTGCCCTGCACCGGGCGTGACAGATCGGGCCCGGCCGCCTTATCCTGCCGAAGTTTCTGAGCGTATCCGGAAATTTCCAAGCGTTTCCGGGCATATCGGGTTTCCGGGGGGATTTTGATGCAGAATTCGACGATCCGCCGCGCCTGTTTCGTCTGCGGCTCGACCGAGGGCGAGACGGTGTTCGAGACGGCGATGGATGTCTGCGGCCTCGGCCGCGTCACCTATGCGCTGCGCTGCTGCTCCGATTGCGGCCTGACGCTGCAGGACCCCGCGGTGTCGCCCGAGACCATGCTGCGCCAGTACCAGACCTTCTCCAACTACACCGCCTTCGGCGGCGGCGATCCGCCCCTGATCGACACCGCCCGGCGGATGCTCGCAATGGTCCAGGCCGAGGGCGTGCGGCCCGGCCGGATGTATGATGTCGGCTCCTCCAGCGGCTCGATGCTCTGGCATTTCCGCAAGCTGGGCTGGGCCGTCGCCGGCTGCGACCTGTCCCCCAAGGCGGTCGAGCAGGCGCGCGAGCGCAACGGCATCGAGGTCGACCTCGGCGGCGATGAGGAGGCGCTGCCGCATCGCCCCGGCCAGGACCTGATCACCTTCTCGCATGTGCTGGAGCACATCTACGACCCGGCGGCGACGCTGCGCCGCGTGCACACGGCCCTGGCCGAGGGCGGGCTGCTGCTGCTCGAGGTGCCGTGCCTGGCCGCGCCGGAGGTCAACCCGCCCGGCCTGTTCATGATGGAGCACGTCAATTATTTCGACGAGACGTCGCTGGACAACCTGCTGGCCCGCACCGGCTTCGGCATCCTGCAGGCGCCAGTCACGGTCGAGCACTACCCCTATCCGGTAATCACCGTCCTGGCCCGCAAGCAGGCGCCGCAGCCCGACCGGCCGCTGGTCGATGGCTTCGAAAAGAACCGCGCCTTCTGCCGGGCGTATGGCGAGGTCGAGAAGCGGCGCTGGGGTGCGGTCGAGGAACGGCTGCAGGCCGGTATCCGGCCTGGTGAGGAGGTCTATGTCTGGGGCGCCGGGCTGCACACCTCGACCATGCTGGAGCGCACCTCGCTGGAGAGCCATGCCCGGATCCTGGCGATCACCGACCGCGACACCCAGAAGCACGGCCACACCGTCGGCCGCCATGCCGTGATCGCGCCCGACGACGTGCTGCGCAGCGGCCGCAAGGTGGTGATCTCCAGCTTCCCATCCGAGCGCCAGATCGGCGAAGGGCTGCTGCAGGCCGGCGTTCCGCGGGACATGATCGTGTCGCCGCACGGGCAGTTCACCCCGTAAGCCCTCAGCCCGGCCGCGGCGGCGGGGCACGGCGCAGGCGGACCACGGCGGCGTCGAGCGCCGACAGGAAGGTGGATTTGTCCTTGGCCACCATCGGCTTGTTGCCGCCGCCGACCGTGCCCATGGCGCGCAGATCGGCCATCAGCGCTCGGCTGGCCAGGGCCATGCCGATCGATTCCTTGGTGAACGGCCGGCCGGTGTTGCCGATCACCGTTGCGCCCGACTTCAGGCAGCGGTCGGCCAGCAGGATGTCGGCGGTGACCACGATGTCGGACGGGCCGCAGCGCTCGGCGATCCAATCATCGGCCGCGTCGAAGCCGTCGCTGACGATCACCAGTTGGATGCGCGGGTCGCGCGGCACCAGCACCCCACCATTGGTCACCACGAAGACGTCCAGCTCGTAGCGCTCGGCGACGCGGTAGATCTCAGCCTTCACCGGGCAGGCATCGGCGTCGACGAGGATGCGGATCGGGGCGGTCACGGCGATTCTGCGATTGCGGAAGGGACCGGAACCATAGCGGCGGCGGGGCCGTTGGTCCAAGCGCCCTTCCCGCCCAGGAGCCGCCTTCCCCGAATGGCCGACATCGCCGCATCGCTGGGCGCGTTGCCCGATCCGTCCCCACCCGCGCAAGCGAAGGCCCATGGGCTTCACTACGTCTCCGATACCGAGCCCGGCATCCGACGGCGTCGATCCGGCAAGGGCTTCGCCTACCGCATGCCGGACGGCAGCCCGGTTCGTGACCGCGAGACGCTGGCCCGGATCCGCAAGCTGGCCATCCCGCCCGCCTATACCGATGTCTGGATCTGCCTCGACCCGCTGGGCCATCTGCAGGCCACCGGGCGCGATGAGCGCGGCCGCAAGCAGTATCGCTACCACCCACGATGGAAGGAGGTCCGGGATGAGGCAAAGTACGGCCGCATGGTCGCCTTCGGCCGCGCCCTGCCGCGCATCCGCAAACGGGTCGACGCCGACCTGGCCGAGCGTGGCCTGACCCGGACCAAGGTGCTGGCCGCTATCGTTCGCCTGCTGGAGACGACTCTGATCCGCGTCGGCAATGACGAATACGCCAAGGCGAACAAGAGCTTCGGCCTGACCACACTGCGCAAGCGCCATGCCGATGTCGAGGGCGGCGCTGTGTATTTCGAGTTCCGCGGCAAGAGCGGCAAGCAGTACCGCACCGGCTTCCGCGACCGCCGCATCGCCCGCATCATCCGCTCCTGCCAGGACCTGCCCGGCTACCGGCTGTTCCAGTATGTCGGCGACGACGGCGAGCGGCATGCGGTCGGATCGGACGACGTGAACCAGTATCTGCGCGAGATCTCGGGCCAGGATTTCACTGCAAAGGATTTCCGCACCTGGGCCGGCACGCTGTTCGCCGCCCGGCTGCTGTCGGCCGCGGATCCCGAGGCGCCGCCGAGCAAGGCCGCGGTGGCACGCTGCATCAAGGAGGTGTCGGCGCAGCTCGGCAACACTCCGGCCGTGTGCCGCGCCTGCTATGTCCATCCGGAGGTGGTCGAGGCCTTCCTCGACGGTCGCCTCGCGACCACCCTGCGCTGGCCGCCCGGCGACGATGCGGAGGGGCGCCGCGGCGAGGCCGCGCTGCTGCGCTTCCTGAAGAAGCTGGAGGCCGCGCCGGCCGCCGGCGCATGACCTGTTCCTTACAAATCGTACAGGACCGGAAAGCGGCTTGACCGCTTCGCCTCGCGGCGCGATATCGGCTGGGTCGAGGCCAGTTCCCGACGCAATCAAGGACCCGCCGCTCCGATGAGCACGCCCAGTCGACCTAGCGCGACTTTGCCGGCGCCGACGCTGCGAGCCTGACCCTCCGGGTTTGGTTCACCTCGTCGCGCGGCCAGGCCGCGCCGGTGCGAGGTGAACCCGATGAAGCACCAGTCTTTCAACCATGGTCCGTCCTATCGGCGCGCCACCCTGGAGGGTGACGACCGAAGGCAAGGGTGACGCCGGCACATCGCCGGACGTTCCGCACCGCGTGTCCCCGGCGACGCGCGGCGATTGCGACTGCCTGCCTTCCGGACGGACATCATGGCCTTTCACACCCCCGCGCTCACGGCGGAGCGTCCGCGCACCCTGCCCAATCTCTGGGACCTGGTGGCGTTCTCCCTCGTCTTCGGCGCCATCGTGCTGGTCGCCCATGGCGGCCGCGCCACCCTGGCGCCCTTGGCCGGCCTCGAGCAGACGCCGATCTCGCTCGACCCGCTGGCGCTGCCCGAATACGCGCTGCGCACGACGCTGCGCATGCTGGCGGCGATCGTCGCCTCGCTGGTCTTCACCTTCGTCTACGCCACCGCGGCGGCCAAGAGCCGGCGGGCGGAGATGGTGCTGATCCCGCTCTTGGACATCCTGCAGTCGGTGCCGGTGCTGGGCTTCCTGTCCTTCACCGTGGTCGGCTTCATGGCCCTGTTCCCGGGCCAGGTGCTGGGCGTCGAATGCGCCGCGGTGTTCGCCATCTTCACCTCCCAGGCCTGGAACATGACCTTCAGCTTCTACCAGTCGCTGAAGACCGTGCCACGCGACCTGGACGAGGCCAGCCGCAGCTTCCGCCTGTCCTCCTGGCAGCGCTTCTGGCGGCTGGAGGTGCCCTTCGCCATGCCCGGCCTGGTGTGGAACACCATGATGTCGATGTCGGGCGGCTGGTTCTTCGTGGTGGCGTCGGAGGCGATCTCGGTCGGCGACACCACCATCACCTTGCCAGGAATCGGCTCCTACGTCGCCAAGGCGATCGACAGCCGTGACCTCGCCGCCGTCGGCTGGGCCGTGCTGGTGATGGGCGCGGTGATCCTGGCCTACGACCAGCTGCTGTTCCGGCCGCTGGTGGCCTGGGCCGAGAAGTTCCGCTTCGAGCAGTCGGCCGGCGCCACCCGCCCGCATTCCTGGCTGCTGACCCTGGTGCAGCGCACCCGGCTGTTCCAGCTGGCGCTGTCGCCGATCGGCTTTGTAACCCGCACCGTGTCGCGCCGGCGCTTCGCCTTCATCCCGGCCGGGGCGATCGACGGCGGCGTGGTTGCGCGGATCTGGTCCAGCCGCTGGGCCGACCGGGGCTTCGTCGCCCTGCTGCTGGCGGCGATCGCCTATGCCCTGTGGCAGATCGTCGGCTTCGTGGCGACGGAGCTGAGCTGGGGCGATGCCGGCGAGGCGCTGCTGCTCGGCAGCTTCACCCTGATCCGGGTGGTGGTGCTGATCGCGCTGGCGACGGTGGTGTGGGTGCCGATCGGCGTCTGGGTGGGCCTCCGCCCCCGCGTCGCCGAGCGGGTGCAGCCGCTGGCCCAGTTCCTGGCCGCCTTCCCGGCCAACATCGCCTTCCCCTTCGCGGTGGTGGCGATCGTCCGGCTGGGCCTGAACCCGGATGTCTGGCTGGCGCCGCTGATGGTGCTGGGTACCCAGTGGTACATCCTGTTCAACGTGATCGCCGGCGCCAGCGCCTTCCCGACCGACCTGAAGGAGGCGGCGGCCAGCTTCCGCATCGGCGGTTGGAACTGGTGGCGCAAGGTGATCCTGCCCGGGATCTTCCCCTACTACGTCACCGGGGCGATCACCGCCTCGGGCGGGTCCTGGAACGCCAGCATCGTCGCCGAGGTGGCGAGCTGGGGCACCACCACCCTGACCGCGCACGGCCTCGGCGCCTACATCGCCCAGGCCACCGCCGCCGGCGACTATCCGCGCATCGTGCTCGGCATCGCCGTGATGTCGGTCTTCGTCTCGCTGTTCAACCGGCTGCTGTGGCGGCCGCTCTTCACCTTCGCCGCCCGCCGGCTGCGCCTCGACTGAGGGCCACGACCATGTTCGACATCAACCTCCTCCGCCCGGCTCCGAAGGCCGTGAACGACAACCCGGTGCTGATCGACATCGCCGGCGTCCGGCAGGCCTATCACAAGGGCGACAACGACCTGCTGGTGCTCGACGACGTGTCGATGACCATCCGCGAGGGCGAGATCGTCGGGCTGCTCGGCCGCTCCGGCTCCGGCAAATCCTCGCTGCTGCGGATCATCGCCGGCCTCGTGCCGCCCAGCGCCGGCCGGGTCAGCTGGTGCGGCCGTCCGGTCGCCGGCCCGTCCGAGGGCCTGTCGATGGTGTTCCAGAGCTTCGCCCTGTTCCCCTGGCTGACCGTGCTGCAGAATGTCGAGATCGGCCTGGAGGCCCAGGGCATCCCGGCGGCGGAGCGGCGGCGCCGGGCGCTGGAGGCGATCGACCTGATCGGCCTGGACGGCTTCGAGAGCGCCTATCCGAAGGAGCTGTCAGGCGGCATGCGCCAGCGCGTCGGCTTCGCCCGCGCCCTCGTCGTGCACCCCCGGCTGATGCTGATGGACGAGCCGTTCTCGGCGCTGGACGTGCTGACGGCGGAGACGCTGCGCACCGACCTGATCGACCTGTGGATGGAAGGCCGGCTGCCGATCAAGTCGATCCTGATGGTGACGCACAACATCGAGGAGGCGATCCTGATGTGCGACCGCGTCCTGATCTTCTCCGCCAATCCCGGCCGGGTGGCGGCGGAGATCAAGATCGACCTGCCGCATCCGCGCAACCGGCTGGACCCGGAGTTCCGGCGGATGGTCGACGACATCTACGCCCGGATGACCAACCGCAGCCCGGCGGAGAAGGCCGGGCCGAAAGCAGCCGGCGGCTTCCCCGGCACCGGCATCGGCATGGAGCTGCCGCATGTCTCGACCAACCTGATGTCCGGCCTGATGGAGGCGCTGGCCGCCCCGCCGTATAACGGCCGGGCCGACCTGCCGGACCTGGCGGCGACGCTGCAGATGGAGGCGGACGAGCTGTTCCCGATCGCCGAGACGCTGCAGTTGCTGCGCTTCGCCGAACTGGCCGATGGCGACATCCACCTGACCGAGCACGGCCGGCTGTTCTCGGAGTCCGACGTCGACCACCGCAAGCGGCTGTTCGCGGCGCATCTGCTCGCGCATGTGCCGATCGCAGCGTTGATCCGGCGGGTGCTGGACGAGCGCCCGAGCCACCGCGCGCCCCGGCTGCGCTTCAGCGAGGAGCTCGAGGATTTCATGTCCGAGGACCGGGCGGAGGAAACTCTTCGCGCCGCGGTCTCCTGGGGCCGCTACGCCGAGCTGTTCGCCTATGACGGCGAAAGCGGCCAGTTCAGCCTGGAGGATCCGGTTTAGAGCAATCGAGTGCTGTCTGCGTTGCCTCTCCTGCGAGCGACGGCTTTTCATAACGTCCATTCATCGCCGTCATTGCGAGGAGGCGAAGCCGACGAAGCAATCCATGCCTCCGCTCTTGCGGCCCGATGGATTGCTTCGCTGCGCTCGCAATGACGGTGTTGGAATTCTGAAACGGTCTCGCTTGCGCGGGAACCGCCACGCGCATGCCTCCGGCCACGGCGGCCGGTCCTCCGGTCAGCCGTGCCGGTTGTGGGGCAGAGCCGCTGCGGGCGGCGGCACTGCGGCGGGCGGCCCGATGTCGCCGGGTGGCCCGGTGCCGGCGAGCGGCCGGTCGTCCGCGGGCAGCGCCGGGGCAAGCTCCCGATCCGGGTTGAAGATCGCGCCGGTGGTGTGGATGCGGCGCTCGCCCTCGGGCTTGCCGAATTCTTCGTCCGGCATGGTGCGACGGACGTCGGAAGAGGCTCGGTGCAAGGCCGGGCCGGAGGTTCGGCCCTTCGGACCGGCGGCCGGAGGCCCGGCGTTCGCCGCGCCGGCGGGCCCTCCTGCGGCAGGTCCGCCGGCCGGAGGAGTCCCGGAGGGCGGCAGGCCGAGGGCCCGGCACAGGCTGGCGATCAGGGCCTCGATCGGCAAGGTGGTGTCGGCGAGGTCGACGTCGATGCGCTCGTCCTCGGTCAGTTTTTCCCGGAGCTCGGCGGTCAGCCGCTCCTGGGCGTCGGCATCGGGAACCGCGGCGATGGCGGCGGCGACGCCCTGGGCGGCGGCCTGGCGCCGATCGTCCTTCTCGTCCTGCCGGGTCTTCCGCCGGGCTTCGGCCTCGCGCTGGGCCTGCTCCCGCTGCCGCCGCAGCCTGGCCTTGAGCGCGATGGCACGGCGGATGCCGAGAAAGAGGCTGCTGAAGCGGGTCTCGGCATCCCCGGCACGGTCGAGATCGCCGGCCGCGAGGGCGGCGAGGGCCACGGCGTGAAAGCCGCGGGCCAGCGCCTCCGCGAGCTCCATCAGCTCGGACAGCATCGCGGCGTCGGCCTCGATCGCGCCCGGCCACGCTACGGCATCCTCCCGCCGCCGGCGCAGCTTGAGCGCGACGGTGCGGCGGATGGCGAGGAAGAGGGTGCTGAAGCGGGTCTCGGCCTTGCCGGCGCGGTCGAGATCGCCGGCCGCGAGGGCGGCGAGCCCTCGAGCCTGAAAGGTCCGGGCCATCTCCAGAGCCAGCTTGGTCAGCCCGGACAGCAGTTCGGTCTCCCGGCCAGCCTCGTCCGTGGCCGGCGAAGCGGCGGCGGGAGTCTCGGCTGTGCTGGCAACGACCATGTCCGCATTAGAACAAAAAGGGAACAACCGGTCAAACGAAATCGTCCGCTCATGGCTGAGGGCGAAGGGCTGGATGGGCACGCCCCTGCGGGGCTCGCCATGACGAGCTCGATGTGGCGACTCCGGACGGGTGGGGCCCGGCGCCGACTCAGATCCTCGAAGTCCGTCCTCAGCGGCGGCGGCGGAAGCCGCCGCCGCCACCCTCGAACCGGCCGCCGCGGTCGTAGCTGTCCAGCCGCTGCTCGCCCAGGCCGCGCGCGCCGCGCTGGCCGTCGAGCCCGCGCAGCTCGTTGTTGTCGCGCTGCACCGGCTGCCAGCCGCTGGAATCGTGCTTCTGCCAGCCGTCATCGTTGTGCTGGTAGACGTTGCCGTCATGGCCGGCATAGACGTTGCCGTTGTTCCAGGCCACGCCGGAATCGGTGCGGGGATTGGCCACGACCCCCTTGCTGTCGACCGAGCGGTCGCCGGTCCGGACATTGCCGGTGACGGTGGTCTGGGCGGCGCCGATCCGGCCCGTCTGCGCATTCACCCCGGCGACCTGGCGGCCGGCCTGATACTCGCCGGTGTCGACATTGCCGGTGATGCCGGCCCGGCCGGCGGCGGCGACGCCGGTCGAGGGGTTGGCGAAGGAGCCCTGCCGCCCCGCCGCATAGCCGCCGGTGTTCCAGTCGAACGCCCCGGCCCGGCCGGCCTGGCCATGGGCGCCGGTGTAGGGATTGAAGCCGGAGACGTGGCTGCCGCTCCAGCTCGTGTCGCTCCAGCCGTTCCAGCCGCTGGCATGGGTGACCGTGCCCTCGCCCCAGCGGCCGTAGACATTGACCTGATTGACGTCGACATGGCCCCAGTTGACGTAGTGGCCGTCATAGCCCCAATACGGGCCCCAATAGGGCGAGGCCGAGCCCCACAGCGCCCCGGCCGCGAAGCCGAAGGCGAAGCCCGTCGCCGTACCCAGGCCGAAGCCGGCGCCATAGCCATAGGTCGCCGGATAGCCGTACCAGACATCGCCCGCGACATAGGCCGGGTAGACGTATCCGGTGCCGTAGACCACAGTCCCGGCGGGGCTGACGACGACGCCGAGATAGCCCGGCGTGTAGCCGACCACCACCGCCTCCGGCGTCGCCGAATAGACTCGGACATAGGTGACGTAATGCAGCGGTGACGCGGCCGGGATGGTGTAGATCACCGCCGGCACCGCATCGGCGACGCGCCACGGACCGGCGGGCACCAGGGCGACGAACCAGACGCCCTTCGACACGGCGTAGTAGTGCTCCGCATCGACCCGGATCACCGGCACCGGCGTATTGGCGGCATAAGCCAGCGGCGTGCCCGCGATCGGCCGGAACTCCGGCACGTCGCCGGCATAGGAGACCCTGAGGCTCGCCTCGCTGCGCGAGACCGTCGCGGTCTGCGGGATCGTGGCCGCGATCGCCGCCTCCTTCGCCTGCGGCGTGCCGGCAACGGAGACCAGCACATCGGCCTTCGGGTCATCAGGCGAAATTTTGGCGAAATCGGCCGGCAGCGAATCCGGCGGTACGAAGCTCCACGGCCCGTCCAGCCCGGTCGATCTGAACCAGCGGCCGGAGATCAGCACGTAAGTGCCGTTGCTGGACGGATCGACGAAGACGGCATGATCGGCATTGGTCATGGTCAGCAGGCCGACCCCGGCCACCGGCGCGATCTGCGGCGGCCCGCTGGTGACGACCAGCTCGGTCGGCTGGGTGACGACCAGGAGGGAGGGCGGCGTCGCCGGCGGCTTGCCGTCTTCCGGCAGCAGCGGGTCGGGCGCTGCGGACTGGGCGGCCGCCTTCGCCGCCGCCTGCAGCGCGGCCGAGGGCGCTGCCGTCACCACCCAGGTGCCGCCCAGCGCCGACGCCGCGTACCAGGACCCGGCGGCCTGGACATGGAAGGTCGAGCCCTCCTGCAGGATCAGGGCACGGGCGTTCACCACCCGCTGATAGCCGGCCGCCCCGTCCACCGGGCGCAGCACCGGATCGCCATCGATCGACACCAGCACGGTCGGTGTATTGGCGAAGACGATCCTCGGCGGGTCGTTCTGCACCGGCACCCCGGCCTGCTTCTTGATCTCCTGCTGCGCGGCGTAGCTGGTCTGCAGATGGTCGAGCGCCACGGTCATGCCGTCGGCCGGCAGCCGGGCCTGCAGCGCCTTCTGCAGCTCCGGCGCCTTGTCGGGCGCGGTCGGCACCTCGACCGCGTCGATGGTGATGTCGCGCAGCCGGACCAAACCGGCGGTCTTGTCGATATCGGTGTCGGCGCTGAACCGGGCAACCCCGTAGACCGGCTGGCCGTCCTTGGCGCCGATGGCGATGGCGGCCCGGCCGGAGAGGTGGTCGCCGCTCCAATCCTCGATCTGCGGCTGGTAGATCTCGACCCGCTGGTCACCCTGGTCGAAGTCCCGCGGCCAGGACAGCTGAGTGACGGCGTTCGGAGCGGCGGCATCCTGGGCCGGAGCCGGGATCGCGGCGAAGCTCAGGACCGCGGCCGTCACCGCCGTCATCAGCCAATATCGTGGCATGGCGCTCCATCCCATTTGGTCGTTATGCGCCCGGACGGGCTGGTTCAAATCGAACTCGGATACGGTTCGAGTGTGACCGAACAGGGTGGGCGTCGCACCGATTTTCTATGCCCGGCAGTTCGTAGGTTGGGTTCGCCTTCGAACCCAACACCGTCCGGGCGGTTGGATGTTGGGTTCGCGAACGCGAACCCAACCTACGGCGGATTACTACCGCGGGAAGCGCAGCAGCGATTCCAGCCCCTTCTGCCCGCGCGCCAGCAGCCGGGCACGGGCGTCGCCCTGCGGCGGATCGCCCGCGGCGCCGCGCAGCACCGCCAGCAGCCGCTCCAACACCAGCTGCGCCTCGCCGTCATGCTGGTTGCAGGGATCGAGGTAGACGTAGTTGTGCTCGACCTCGTGGTCGCGGACGATCACCGGCGGGTCGCCGGCGGCCAGCCGGTCGGCGACGTCCCAGGCGGCGAGGCCGGCCTTGGCCGGGTCGATCGTCACCTTGAGCCGGTCCAGCGGATTGTCGGTCGGGTCCGGCTCGATCACCGCGGTGACGCCGGGCAGCCCGGCCAGGCCCTCGTGCCACAGCTTCAGATGGCCGTCCTCGCGCGCCCGTGCCGCGGCGTGATCCCGCTTCTCCCAGGCATCGAGCGCGGCGATGGTGCCGACCACGCCCTCCTTGCCGACCTTCATGCCGCGGCCGATGCCCCGGTTCTGCAGGAAGGCAGCGCGCACCAGGTCCTCGCGCCCGGCGACGATGCCGGCGGTCGGGCCGCCCAGGAACTTGTGCGAGCTGTAGATCACGAGGTCCGCGCCCTTGGCCAGGAAGCCGGTCAGGTCGTATTCGGAAGCCGCGTCGACGATCACCGGCACGCCCTTGGCCCGGCAGATCGCGGCGAACTCCTCGAGCGGGATCTGGCCGTACTGCACGACATGGTGCGAGACGACATAGAGCGCCGCCGCCGTGCGCTCGGTGATGGCGCCGTCCAGCTGGTAGCCCGCGGCCGCGGTGGCGGTGCCCACCGGCACCACCTTCGCGCCGGCCAGCCGCACCGCCTGGTCGACCGGGGCGCCGTAGCTGACCATGTGCCCGACCTGCAGCAGCACCTCCGTCTTCGGCAAGCCGGCCGTGTCCGGCAGCCGCTCGATCGCCAGCAGGTCGTCGCCGGTCATGGCGCCGGCCACGGCCAGGCTGATCCCGGCCGAGGCCGAGGCGGTGACGAAGCCGGCCTCGGTGGCGCAGGATCTGGCGATCCGGGCGCTGGCCTTGCGCTGCAGATCGGTGATCTCGACGAATTGCGGCAGGATCTCGGCGACGGCCTGCACCGCCTCCGGCACCACGATCGAGGCGCCCAGCGAGGTCATGGTGCCGGAGACGTTGATCACCGGGCGCAGGCCCAGGCGGCGGCGGATATCCTCGTTCGACTTCATTTGCTTCCCCGTACCGGCAGGCGGAAGAGATGCTTCCCAGCACCTCCCCCATGCTGTCATTGCCGGGCTTGACCCGGCAATCCAGAGGGTCTCGACATCCTCTGGATGCCCGGGTCAAGCCCGGGCATGACAATTAAAAACAAGGCAAAGCGTGCCCTTGATCACCGGGCAAACTCGACGACGGCTTCGATCTCGACGGTGATCTGGCGCGGCAGCGATCCCATGCCGACGGCGGAGCGGGCATGGCGCCCGATTTCCGGCCCGAACAGCTCGACGAACAGGTCGGAGCAGCCGTTGATCACCTCGGGATGATGCTCGAATTCCGGGACGGCGTTGACCATGCCGAGCAGCTTGACGATGCCGGTGATGCGGTCGAGGTCGCCCAGCGCCTCCTGCATCACCGCGATCAGGTTGATCCCGGTCAGCCGGGCATGGCGATAGGCGGCCTCGCGGTCGACGGTGGCGCCGACCTTGCCGCGATGCAGGGTGCCGTCGGCCTCCAGCGGCCCCTGCCCCGACAGGAACAGGAGCTGGCCGGAGATCCGGTGGGTCTCGAAATTCGCGACCGGCGGCGGCGCCTTGGGCAGCGTGATGCCGAGCGCGGCAAGGCGGTCGTAGACGTTGGGCATGGTCAGTCCGTGGTCGTGTTCGTTTGATCGTTCAGTTCGGCATCGCGGATGCAGGCGACGAAGCGCCCGGGCTCGCGCTCGGCCAGCGGCGGCACCGCCTGGGCGCAGGCTTCGACCGCCATCGGGCAGCGGGTGCGGAAGACGCAGCCGGAGGGTGGCGCGATCGGGCTGGGGATGTCGCCCTTCAGGATGATGCGGTCGCGCTTGGCCCGCGGGTCCGGCACCGGCGCGGCCGACAGGAGCGCCTTGGTGTAGGGGTGGCGCGGCCGGTCGTAGACCAGGCGGGTCGGCCCCTTCTCCATGATCCGGCCGAGATACATCACCACGATCTCGTCGCAGAGATAGTCGACCACGGCGAGGTCATGGGCGACGAACAGCAGGGTCAGGCCGAGGTCGCGCTGGATGTCCTGGATCAGGTTCAGCACCTGGGCCTGGACCGAGACGTCGAGGGCCGAGACCGGCTCGTCGGCGACGATGAAGTCGGGCTCCACCGCCAGCGCCCGGGCGATGCCGATGCGCTGGCGCTGGCCGCCGGAGAATTCGTGCGGGAAGCGGCGCTGGTGGTCGGCGTTGAGGCCGACCCGCTCGAGCAGTTCGCCGATGCGCTGGCTGCGGCGGCCCTTGGCCAGGCCGTGGGTGTCCAGCGCCTCGCCCAGGATTTCGGCCACGCTCATCCGCGGGTTGAGGCTGGCATAGGGGTCCTGGAACACGATCTGCATCCGCCGGCGCCAGGCACGGAACGCGCGCTCCGGCAGGGCGGTGATGTCGGTGCCGTCGAACATCACTCGGCCGCCGGTCGGCTCGATCAGGCGCAGGATGGCGCGGCCGGTGGTGGTCTTGCCGGAGCCGGATTCGCCGACCAGCCCGACGATGCTGCCGCGGCGGATCGACAGGCTGACATTCTCGACCGCGCGGACGACGCGGCCGCCGCCGATCGGGAAATGCACCGACAGGTTCTGCACGTCGAGCAGCGGCGCGGCGGGATCGGCTTCAGGTCGGAGGGCGGCGGCGGTCACAGCAGGTCGGTCCTCCGGCAGCGGGAGCGGTGGCCGGCCTGCACCGCAGCGAGGTCCGGCACCGTGGCCTCGCAGGCATTCTCGCTGAAGGGGCAGCGCGGCGCGAAGGCGCAGCCGGGCGGCAGGGCCATGACGCTGGGCACCGTGCCCGGGATCGGCTGCAGCCGGGCGTCGTCATGCAAGCCGCCGGTGCGGGCGTTCGGGATGCAGGACAACAGGCCGCTGGTGTAGGGGTGGCGCGGCCGGTCGAACAGGTCGAGCACCGGCGCCTCCTCCACCACCCGTCCGGCATACATCACGGCGACGCGGTGCGCGATCTCGGCCACCACGCCCATATTGTGGGTGACGAACAGGATCGACATGCCGATCTCGGCCTGCAGCCGGCGCAGCAGGTCCAGGATCTGGGCCTGGATGGTGACGTCCAGCGCCGTCGTCGGCTCGTCCGCGATCAGCATCGACGGGTTGCAGGACAGGGCCAGCGCGATCATCACCCGCTGACGCATCCCGCCCGACATCTGGTGCGGATAGTCGTTCAGCCGCGACGCCGCCGCCGGGATCTCGACCAGATCCAGCATCTCCCGGGCGCGCGCCATCGCCCTCGCCCGGCCGGTGCCCTGATGCAGTTGCACCGCCTCGGCGATCTGGTCGCCGATGGTGAACAGCGGGTTCAGGCTGGTCATCGGCTCCTGGAAGATCATCGCGATCTCGGCACCGCGCAGCTTGCGCAGCAGCGACTGGGATGCGTGCGTCAGATCGTGCGTCGTGCCCTTGCTATCGCGGAAGCGGATGGCGCCGCTCTCGATCCGCCCCGCCGGCTTGGGCAGCAGCCCCATGATCGACAGGCTGGTGACCGACTTGCCGGAACCGCTTTCGCCGACGATCGCCAGCGTCTCACCGCGCGCCAGGTCGAAGGTCACGCCGTCGACCGATTTGGCGATGCCGTCCCGGCTGTGGAACCAAGTCCGCAGATCCTCGACCGCCAGAACGATGTCGCGGCTGGACGCACTCATCCGTGCACTGCCGGATCGAACAGCCGGGCCGCCTTGACCGACTTCGTGCCCAGCACGGCATGGCGCGGCGTGAACAGCTGGTCGAGCGTGGCGCTGTCGCCGGAGGAATCCGGCAGTGTCACCGACGCATCCTCCAGCCCGAAGACGGTGAGATCCGCCTCGGCCCCGACCCGCAGATTGCCTTCGGCCGGCAGCCCGACCACGGAGCGCGGGCGGGTGCTGGCGGCGGCGACCACCTCGGCGAAGGGCATGCCGACGGCCAGCAGCTTCGACATGGTGGTCGCCATGTCCCAGACCGGGCCTTCGATCGAGCGCAGATGCAGATCGGTGGAGATCGAGAACGGATGCAGCCCGCGCTCGATCCCGGCCCGCGCCACCTTGAAGGAGAAGGAGGCGCCGCCATGCCCGACATCGAGCCGCACCCCGGCCGCCGCCACCTGCTTGGCGATGCCGAACAGCTCCTCATCCTCCAGGATGTTGCCGCCCGGCTTGCCGTGGAAGCAATGCGTGAGGACGTCGCCGGGGGTCAGCACCGCCAGCACCTCCTCCAGCAGCGGCGGCGGCTCGCCGACATGGACCATCAGCGGCAGCTTGGCGATCTTCGCCACCTTTTTGGCGATCTTCACCGGGGTGATGCCCCAGGCGCCGGTCACGGTGCTGCAGGCCCGGCACTTGATGCCGCGGATGATGTCGCGGTTGGCCTCGATCACGGCCAGCGTGCGAGTGATGTCGATCGAGCGCTGGTCGATCAGCTCGCTGACCCGGTTGCAGGCGACCAGGCCGATCGAGCCGATGTTGAGGAAGGCGACCACCCGCTCCGCCGCCGGCTCGGCGATGAACTCGCGGAAGCCGACGAAGTTGCCCTCCCCGGCCGATCCGGCGTCGACGATGGTGGTGACGCCATGCGCCAGCCCGCCCTGGGACGGGCGGATCGAGATGTCGGTGCCGCCGTGATAGACATGGGCGTGCAGATCGGCCCAGCCGGGCGACACCCAGCCGTCCCGGCCGTCGACGATCTCGGCCCCAGCGGGGGCGTCGATCCCCTGCCCCGCCCCATTTTCTTTCAGGGCGGCAACGCGGCCATCGGCGATCAGGACGTCGATCGGGGTGTCACCGGAGTGATCGGGGAAGCCGACCGGGCGGGCGGCACGGATCAGGACGGGCATCACAGTTCCTTGCGCAGGCGGGGGTCGAGGATGTCGCGCAGGCCGTCGCCGACCATCTGCAGCGACACCACCGACAGCACGATGGCGAGGCCGGGGAAGACCATCATCCAGTCGGCCGAGCCCATATATTGCTGGCCGGAATTGATCATGGTCCCCCAGGTGGGGATTTCGGGCGAGACGCCGACGCCGAGGAAGGACAGGCCGGCCTCGGCCAGGATGGCATAGGCGAAGATGAAGGTGCCCTGCACCAGGATCGGCGACCACAGGTTGCGCAGGACATGGGCGGTGACGATCCGCCAGGTCGAGACGCCCAGCGCCCGCGCCGCCTCGACGAAGGGCAGCTCGCGGATCACCAGGGTCGAGGCGCGGACGATGCGGGCCAGGCGCGGCGTGTAGACGATGCCGAGCGCCAGGATGACGTTGACCAGCGACGGCCCCAGCGCCGCGACCAGCGAGATCGCCAGCAGGATGTCCGGGAAGGCCATCATGGCGTCGATCACCCGGGCCACCACCTTGTCGGCCGGCCGGAAGAAGCCGGCGACGAGGCCGAGCACGATGCCCAGCACCGAGGACAGGATCACCACGGCGAAGCCGACGAACAGCGACAGCCGGCCGCCATAGACGGCGCGGGTGAAGACGTCGCGCCCGAACTCGTCGGTGCCGAACCAATGCGCCGCGCTGGGCGGCTTCAGCCGGTTCACGATCGACAGCTTCTGCGGCGCGTAGCCGGTGATGTAGGGCGCGAAGGCTGCGGCCAGGACCAGCACCACCAGGATGATCAGGCCGATCATCGCGGTCTTGCGGCGGACCAGAAGGCGGGCGAGCTTCATGCGCTCGCCGGCGACCGAGATGGAGGCGGTGGCGGCCATCAGGTGCGCACCCTGGGATCGACGAAGAGATAGAGCAGGTCGATGACGAGGTTGATCAGCACGTACAGCGCTGCGATCATCAGCAGCGCGCCCTGGATCACCGGATAGTCGCGCCGCAGCACGCCGTTGACCACGAGGTTGCCGACCCCCGGCAGGCCGAACACCGTCTCGGTCACCACTGCGCCGGAGACCAGCAGCGCCGTGGTCAGACCGATCACGGTCAGGATCGGGATCAGCGCGTTCTTCAGCGCATGCTTCAGCACCACGCGCCACTCCGGCAGGCCCTTGGCCCGGGCGGTGCGGACGTAGTCGTCGTTCAGCACGTCCAGCATGCTGGCCCGGGTGAAGCGGGTGATCAGGGCGGAGTTGACCAGGCCGAGCACGATCGCCGGCAGCACCAGATGGGTCATGCGGTCGAGGAAACTGGCGCCCGGCCCGCCATAGCCGGCCACGGGGAACCAGCCGAGCTTGACCGAGAAGATCTGCATCAGGATCAGGCCCAGCCAGAAGCTGGGAATGCTGGCGGTGAGCATCGACACGGTCAGCACCGACTGGTCCAGCAGCGAGCCGCGCCAGACGGCGGAGGCGATGCCGACCGGCAGGGCGATGGCGACCGCGATCAGCATCGACAGCAGGGTCAGCATCAGCGTCGGCTCGGCCCGGTCGCCGATCGCCTCCAGCACCGGCTGGTTCAGGAAGATCGACTGGCCGAGGTCGCCGACCGCGATCTGGCCGAGCCAGGTGACGTATTGCACCGGCAGCGGCTGGTCGAGGCCCAGCTTGGCCCGCAGCTCGACGATGTCCGACGGCTGGGCGTCCGGCCCCAGCATCACCGCCGCGGGATCGCCCGGCGTCACCCGGATGATGACGAAGACGACCGTCGCCACGATGAACATCACCGCGACCATGCCGATCAGGCGATTGACGATGTAGGAGAGCATGGCGGTCAGTCGTAGGTTGGGTTCGCGACAGCGAACCCAACACGGGGCGGGGCGGCGGGATGTTGGGTTCGCGAGGGCGAACCCAACCTACGGGGCGCCTTGGTCACTTCTCGACGTAGGCGTTCCAGAAATACGGCCACGGGGCCGGGGTCACGCCCTGCAGCGCCTTGGACTTGGCCGAGAGGGCGTTGAAGTCGCCGACCTTGATCAGCGGCACCTCGTCGGCCATCACCTGCTGCACGCCGGCCCAGAGCTTCACCCGCTCCTCCTGCGTCAGCGCCTGGTTGAAGGCGCCGACCGCCTTGTCCTTGGCCGGCGTGTCCCACCAGCCGGGCGAGCCCTTGGCCAGGGCGCCGATCAGCGCCGGCTCCGGCAGGAACGGGCTGTGGCTGATGTAGATCTCCCACAACGCCGGATCGGTCCGGCGCTGGGTCAGCGTCGCCCAGTCGGTGACGTCGACCTGGACCTGGAAGCCGGCGGCCTTCAGGTACTCCGCCGCCACCAGCGCCATCTTGTAGTGGAACTCGTATTGCCGGCTGGTCAGGATCCGGATCGGCGTCTTGCCGTCATAGCCGGCCTCCTCGAGCAGCTTCTGCGCGCCCTCGGCATCGCCCTTGTTGTAGACCTCGGTGCCGACCTCGGTGCGCCAGGGAAAGCCCTCCGGATACATCGCGGCGTCGAGGGCGTAGAAGTCGGTGCTGCCGAAGGCGGCGGCCAGCATGTCCTCCTCGTTCAGCGCCAGCTGCACGGCCTTGCGCAGCTTCAGGTCGCTGAGCAGGCCCTGCTTGGTGTTCATGACGAAGACCGGCCAGCCGAAGGGCTTCAGGATGATCGGCTCCGACGCCCCGGCCTTGATCTTGTCGACGGCCTCGACCGGCAGGGAATCGGTGTAGTCGAACTGACCGGCCACCGCGCCCTCGACCCGGGTGTTGGCGTTCGGCACCGGGGTGAAGCGGATCTCGTCGAGATACTGCTTGCGGGCGCCGCCATAGCCGTTCGGGTCGCCCTCGCGCGGCTTGTAGCCGTCGAAGCGGACCAGCTGGATGTACTGGTCGGCCACCCGCGCCTTCAGCATGTAGGGGCCGCTGCCGACCGGGTCCTTCATCTCCGGCGCGATCTTCTCCGACGGCACGATCACCGCCGCGCTGTTGTTGAAGGCCAGCAGGGCCAGCAGCGGCGCGAAGGGCTGCTTCAGCGAGATCTTGATGGTCGAGGCATCGACCTTCTCGATCGCCTCGATGTTGCCGGCGGCCAGCTTTCCGCGCGACGCCACTTCGGTCCACCGCTTCAGTGAGGCGACGACGTCGTCGGCGTCCAGCGCCGAGCCGTCGTGGAAGGTCAGGCCCTGGCGGATCTTGATGGTGTAGACGCGGCCGTCGGCGCTGATCTCCGGCATCGCATCGGCGACCAGCGGCGTGACGCCCCAATTGGCGTCGAAGGTGTAGAGCGTCTCGAAGATGTGCTGGGTGATGATGCCGACCAGGTCGGCGGTGCTGACCATCGGGTCCAGCGTCGGCGGCTCGCCGATCGTCGCCACGGTGATCGTCCCGCCCTTGGCCGGCGCAGCCATAGCGCCCGAGGATATCGGCAGGATCGCGAGTGCGATCAGGCCCAGAATTCCCGACGTCATTCGCAGCATTGACTCCCCCTGTCGTGAGCTTCTACTATTCCGTTATTAAGAAACATCATCTTCCGTTGCGGAATACGCTAGGACCATCGCGACGGGGACGTCAACCCCATCCGATCGAGGCGAGCGGCGGAAACGCTCGGCGATTGACCGCAATGCAAGGCAAAGCCTAGCTTCAGACAAACGAGAACTATACCACTCGGCCGGAGCATCGGCCGGGAGAGACGGGACGGGGATCATGGCGGAAGCAGCGGTGGCCAAGGCCGAGAGGGCAAGCGAGCGCAGCCGGGTCAGCGGCATCGAGCGCGCCGTGCAGATCTGCGATCATCTGCTGGCCATGGGCCGCCCCCTCACCGCCTACGACGTGTCCAAGGCGCTGGGCGCGCCGATGTCGACGATCTACGGCGTGGTCGATTCGCTGCTGCGCCAGGATCTGCTGTCGCGCGACGGCGACGGACTGCTGTGGTTCGGCCCCCGCCTCTACCATTACGGCCTGGCCTATGGCCGCAGCCTGAACCTGCTGGAGACCGCATCGCAGGAGATGCGGGAGCTGAGCCGGCTGCTGGGCGAGACGGTGCAGGTCTGCGGCCGCGACGACGGCCATATGGTGGTGCTGGCGATGGCCGAGCCGGCCGGGCATTTCCGGGTGTCGTCCAAGATCGGCACCCGGGTGCCGCTGAACTGGACCGCTTCCGGCCGGCTGCTGATCGGCCACCTGCCCTGGGCGGAGCGGGTCGAGCTGATGCGCCGGGTCGCCCTGCCCTCGCCCACCGGCATGGCCGAGACCGACCCGGAAGCGCTGTGCCGGATCGCGGAGAGCGCGCTGACCGAGAAGCTGGCGATCCAGCTCAGCGAATCCGACTTCGCCGTGGCCTGCATCGCCGCGCCGATCTGCGCCCCGAACGGCGATTGCGACGCCACGATCAGCGTCGTGCTGCCCGAGCAGAAGGCGCGCGAGCGCGAGCGCACCTACAGCGTCGCGGTGCAGGAAGCCGCGAGCCGGATCGAGCGGCTGCTCGGCTGGACCGCCTGAGGCCTATTCCATTCGAAGCGCCTGGCTCCCGAAATTTTATCGATCCTCTTGGCAGGCGATGCCCAACTGAGGATTCTTTGCTTCATCACAAGCCTTCTCGGAGCAGGGAGCGTATTCATGGCCACTTTTACCGGCACCAATGGTGCCGAAGTCCTACCCGATCTGATCATCGGCCCCGTCCAGGGCATCGGCAACGACTTCGTCGACGCGCTCGGCGGCGATGACGTCGCCATAGGCTGGTCCGGCGACGACGTGATCCGCGGCGGCGCCGGGGCGGACGTGATCATCGGCGGCCTGCTCAACGCCGCCGGCATCATCACCCTCTCGGGCATCGATGCGTCGGACTACACGACCTCGGTCGACGGCGTGACCATCGACCTCTCGGTGATCCTCAGCCTGACCCTGCCGATCCTGGGCATCAACATCCAGCTCACCGGCGCCTCGCAGGGCTTCGGCGGCGACGCGCAGGGCGACTGGCTGGTCGGCATCGTCAACCTGCTCGGCTCCAACACCGGCGGCGACAACCTCACCGGCAGCGCCGCCGCCAACACGCTGGCCGGCCAGGGCGGCGACGACACGCTCGGCGGCGAAGGGGGCAACGACATCCTCCTCGGTGGCGTCGGGGACGACGTGCTGATCGGCGGCGGCGGTGCCGATTCGCTGCAGGGCGGCGCCGACACCGACACGGCGGACTATTCCGGTTCCGCCTCGGCCGTCACCGTCGACCTGACCACCGGCACCGGCAGCGGCGGCGACGCGCAGGGCGACACCCTGACCGGCATCGAGAACCTGATCGGGTCGTTCGGCGACGACAGCCTCACCGGCGACGCCGGCAACAACACGCTCATCGGCGGCGCCGGGGCCGACGCCCTCACCGGCAATGGTGGCGTCGACACGGCCGACTATTCCGGCTCCAGCGCCGGCGTGACCGTCGACCTGGCCGCCGGCACCGGCACCGGCGGCGACGCCCAGGGCGACACGCTGAGCGGCATCGAGAATCTCAACGGCACGGCCTTCACCGACCATCTATACGGCGACGCCTCGAACAACCTGATCCTCGGCCTCGACGGCGACGACACGATCCGCGGCGGCGCCGGCACCGACGCCATCGACGGCGGCCCCGGATCGGACTTCGCCAACTACCAGGGCTCGTCGGCCGCGGTCGACGTCAACCTGCTGACCGGCGTCAACACCGGCGGTGACGCCGCCGGCGACACGCTGGTCAACATCGAGAACCTGTACGGGTCGAGCCACAACGACACGCTGACCGGCGACAACGGCCGCAACATCATCGGCGGCGAGCTCGGCGATGACACGATCGTCGGCAATGCCGGCGACGACTCGCTCGCCGGCGAGGGCGGCAACGACACGCTCGACGGCGGTGACGGCAACGACCGTCTCGTCGGCGGCGACGGTACCGACATTGCCGATGGCGGGGCCAACAACGATTCCATCGACGGCGGCACCGGCGACGACACCATCAATGGCGGCGCCGGGGACGACACCCTCACCGCCGGCGCCGGGGCCGACACGGTCAACGGCAATGACGGCAACGATATCCTCCACGCGGGCGAAGGGGCCGACCACATCGACGGCGGTGCCGGCATCGACACCGCCTACTACATCAACAGCACCGCGGGCGTGACCGTGGACCTGGGTGCGGGCATCGCCTCCGGCGGCGACGCCGCCGGCGACACGCTGGCCAATATCGAGCAGCTCCACGGATCGAGCCTGGCCGACGCCCTGAGCGGAGACATCGGCAACAACCGGCTCTGGGGTTATGGCGGCGACGACGTGCTGACGGGACGCATCGGGGCCGACACGCTGAAGGGCGGCGCCGGCAACGACAGCTTCGTCTACACCTCGATCGCCGATAGCACCGTGGCCGCATCCGGCCGCGACACGATCGAGGACTTCTCGACCGGCGACCGGATCGACCTGTCCGCGGTCGACGCCAACGGACCGGGCGATGCCTTCGTCTTCGGCACCGGCAATTTCACCGGCACTCTGGGCGAATTACGGGTGGTGGCGTTGTCCAACGGCTACCAGGCGGTCTATGGCGACACAAACGGTGACAAGGTCGCGGACTTCGCCATCGTCGTCCTGTCCGACCACGCGCTGACCGCCGGCGACTTCGTGCTTTGAGCAGCGAGCCGGACCGAGCAGCCGGACGACCCAAGCCGTTGGGCTAGCGGCGCCGGGCTGCGAGGTCGCGGGCGACCGGGTCCACTGTCTGGTCGAAGGCCGCGGCCTCCGCCACCGCGGTGCGCAGCGCGCGCCGCTTCTGCGCAACATAGGCCGCACCGGTGATGCCGGACGGGGCGGCCGGGTCGTCGTGGCGGAAGGCCCGCTGCGCCCGGCTGGTCGCCTGCGCCACCTGCTTGGCCCGCCCCACCTGGCGTGTGAAATCGCGATCCATGGCGATCTCTCCCTTGGTTCTGGGATGCGGCGGCAGCCGCATCGACGTCGGTGATCGGAAAACGCCGATAACCGCGGCGGTGTTCCTACGGGATCATGTCGAAGGCAGAACGTCAATGGCCGCCCCCGGATGGGCTTGGGCGAACCCGAGCGTCAGCTGCCCAGCTTGTCCTGGTCATGGCGCCATTGACATTTGTTATTTTGCACAACCGTTTATTTGGAACGACCGTCGTGTCAATGGCAATCGTTTGCCGACGACAGATGATACCGATCACATCATAGTTAACATAATTTCATAATCACTTACCATATCGTCATACAATTATGGGTTGATTGCGCTTCGGTCGGCCGCCGATCGCATTTTTGTTGAACATTGCGAGAAGAAGTGACCAACTACGGCGCCCACTTCATATCGGGCCCAGATCATAGTGGGGAGGAATATTCATGGCCACTTTTACCGGCACCAACGGCGCCGAGATCATACCGAGCCTTCTCCTCGGTCCAGTCCAAGCCCTCGGCAACGATTTCGTCGACGCGCTCGGCGGCGATGACATCGCCATCGGCTGGTCGGGCGACGACGTGATCCGCGGCGGCGCCGGGGCGGACGTGATCATCGGCGGCCTGCTGAACCTGGCCGGCATCATCACCCTGTCGGGCGTCGACGCGTCGGACTACACCACATCGGTCGCCGGCGTGACCATCGACCTGTCGACCCTCGTCAACCTGACCCTGCCGATCCTGGGCATCAACGTCCAGCTGACCGGCGCCTCGCAAGGCTTCGGCGGCGACGCCCAGGGCGACTATCTGGTCGGCATCGTCAACCTGCTCGGCTCCGACACCGGTGGCGACAACCTCACCGGCAGCGCCGCCGCCAACAACCTGAACGGCCAGGGCGGCGACGACACGCTCGACGGCCAGGGGGGCAACGACACCCTCATCGGCGGCGCCGGGGACGACACGCTGGTCGGCGGCGGCGGTGCCGATTCGCTGAACGGTGGCACCGGCTTCGATACGGCGGATTATTCCGGCTCCGCGACGCCCGTGACGGTCAACCTGCTTACCGGCACAGGCACCGGCGGCGACGCGCAGGGCGACACCCTGACCGGCGTCGAGCGCGTGATCGGGTCGGCCGGCAACGACACCCTCACCGGCTCGGCCGGCGACGACACCCTCATCGGCGGCGCCGGGGCCGACGCGATCAACGGCAATGGCGGCGTCGACACCGTCGACTACTCCGGCTCGAGCGCCGGCGTGACCGTCGACCTGACCGCCGGCACCGGCGTCGGCGGCGACGCCCAGGGCGACACGCTGACCAACATCGAGAATGTCGACGGCACGGCGTTCGTCGACCACCTGTACGGCAATGCCTCGGACAACACCCTCAACGGCCGCGAGAGCGACGACACGCTTCGCGGTGGCGCCGGCGCCGATGTGCTGAACGGCGACGCGGGCTCGGACTTCGCCAACTACCAGGGCTCGGCGGCGGCGGTCACCGTCAACCTGCTGACCGACACCGCCAGCGGCGGCGACGCCACCGGCGACCAGCTCAACAGCATCGAGAACCTGTACGGCTCCAGCAACGACGACTTCCTGACCGGCGACAACGCCCGCAACATCATCGGCGGCGAGCTCGGCAACGACACGCTCGTCGGCAATGCCGGCGACGACTCGCTCTCCGGTGAGGCCGGCAACGACAGCCTCGACGGCGGCGACGGTGCCGACCGGCTGGTCGGCGGCGACGGCGTCGACGTCGCCAGCGGCGGGGCCAACAACGACTCGATCGACGGCGGCACCGGTGACGACACCCTCAATGGCGGTGCCGGGGACGACACCATCTCGGGCGGCACCGGCATCGACACGATCAACGGCGATGACGGCAACGACTACATCGAAGGCGGGGCCGGGGCCGACACGATCAACGGCGGCGCCGGCATCGACACGACGTCCTATGCCAATTCTTCCGCGGGGGTGGTCGTCAACCTCCAGGCCGGCACCGGCGCCTTCGGCGATGCCGAAGGCGACAGCCTGGTCGGGGTCGAGCAGGCGATGGGGTCGGGCTTCAACGACGTTATTGCCGGCACCGCGGGCAACAACACGCTCTGGGGCCTGGCCGGAAACGACCAGCTCTCCGGCGGAAACGGTGCCGACACGCTGAAGGGCGGCGCCGGTAACGACACCTTCGTCTATACCAGCATCGGCGAGAGCACCGTGGCGGCGGCGGGCCGGGACACGATCACCGACTTCACGACCGGCGACCACATCGACCTGTCCGTGATCGACGCCAATAGCGACGGCCCGGGCAACACCGCCTTCACCTTCGGCACCGGCGCCTTCACCGGCGCAGCTGGCGAGATCCGGGTGGTGACCCAGCCCAATGGCTACCAGGCGGTCTATGGCGACACCACCGGCGACAAGGTCCCGGACTTCGCCATCGTCGTCTTTTCCGACCACGCGCTGACCGCCAGCGACTTCGTGCTCTGAGTCCCCTCGGGCACACCCCCCATCCTGCCTCCGGGCAGGATGGGGTCTTTTTTTGTCCGCTTCCCGCCGCCGCGACGATATGGGCGGCTTGGCCCGGGCCGGTTCGGCGGCGATACTCGGTTGCGGGGAAGCCGGCACCGACCGGCCGGAACAGGCGGACCAGGATGCGGCTCACATCGGCTCTGATCGCGGGCGCGCTCCTCGCCCTCTCGGCCCTGGCCGCTTCGGCGGCCGCACCGCTGCTGCCCGGTTTGGGCCCCGACGACCGGCGCATGCCGGTGGACGGCACCGCCGCCCCGTGGCGCAGCCTGACCAAGGTGCAGACCGGCATCGGCGGCCGCTGCACCGGCGCCCTGATCGGCCCCCGCCGCGTGCTGACCGCGGCGCATTGCCTGTTCAATCCGCGCACCCGCCGTTTCCTGCCCGCCTCCTCGTTGCATGTGCTGTTCGGCTACGAGCGCGGCGAGTTCATCGAGCACACCCTGGTCACCGAGGTGATCCACGCCGACAGCTACGACCCGTTGCGGCCGCGCGAGGAATATGCGGCGGACTGGGCGATCCTGGTGCTCGCCGCCGATGCCCCGCCCCAGGCGCCGCCGCTGGTGGTGTCGGAATCGGTGCCCTCGCCGGGAACGGCGGTCGTGCTCGGCGGCTACAGCCAGGACAAGGCGCAGATCATCACCGCCGACACCGCCTGCATGGTGCTGGGCACCGACCGCACCACCAAGGGGCCGGTGCTGATCCACGACTGCAACGGCACGCGCGGCACCAGCGGCAGCCCGCTGCTGGCGCTGCACGACGGCGACTGGCAGGTGGTGGGCATCGCCGTGGCCGGGTCGACCGACCGGCTGACCCTGAACTTCGCGGTCCCGGCCTCCGCCTTCGCCGCGGCGCTGCGGTAGCGGACCTGCCTTCCCCGGGACCAGGCCTTCGGCTACAGAGGCCTGATGTATCTCTCGATTTCCACAACTCATAATCCGGCCACCGATCTCGGCTTCCTGCTGCACAAGCATCCGGACCGGGTGCACGAGACGGAGCTGTCCTTCGGCAAGGCCCATCTGTTCTACCCCGAGGCCACGGCGGAGCGGTGCGAGGCCGTGCTGCTGCTGGAGGTCGACCCGGTCGGGCTGGTGCGCGGCCGCGGCTCGGCCGAGGGTGTGGTCGACCAATATGTCAACGACCGCCCCTACGCGGCTTCGTCCTTTCTCTCCGTGGCGCTGATCCGCAGCGTGAAGACGGCGATGGCCGGGATCTCGAAGGACCGGCCGGAGCTCGCCGCCGCCCCGATGCCGTTGGAGGCACGGATCAGCCCACTGCCCGCGCGCGGCGGCGAGGTCCTGGTGCGCCAGCTGTTCGAACCGCTGGGCTGGACGGTGCGGGTCGAGCCCGTGCCCGGCCCCGACGGCGCAGCCAGCCCGCGCTACCTCGCCCTGACCCTATCGGGCACCGCCCGGCTGAGCGCGCTCCTGAACCACATCTACGTGCTGGTCCCGGTGCTCGACGACGACAAGCATTACTGGGTCGGCGAGGACGAGGTGGCGAAGCTGCTGGCCCGCGGCGAGGGATGGCTCGGCAGCCATCCGGCGCAGGAGCTGATCGTCCGCCGCTACCTGGCGCACCAACGGTCCCTCGCCCGCCAGGCCCTGGCCCGGCTGGTGCCGGAGGAGGCGTCCGATGGGGCTGGGCCCGAGGGCGCCGCCAGCCGCGAGGAGGCGCTGGAGGCGCCGATCCGGCTGCACGACCAGCGGCTGGCGACGGTGGCTGCGACGCTGCAGGCCAAGGGCGCCAAGGTCGTCGCCGATCTCGGCTGCGGCGAGGGCAAGCTCTTGTCCCTGCTGGCGCGGGAGCGCTGGGTCGAGCGCCTGATCGGCGTCGACGCCTCGACCCGCGACCTCGATCGGGCGCAGCGCCGGCTCAAGCTCGACCAGCCCGGCGGCCCGCCAGAGGGGCGGATCACGCTGCTACACGGCGCCCTCACCTATCGCGACCGTCGCTGGGCCGAGGCCGACGCGGCCGTCCTGGTCGAGGTGATCGAGCATCTCGATCCCGACCGGCTTCCGGCGCTTATCCGCGTGGTGTTCGGCGAGGCCCGACCGCGGCTCGTGGTCGTGACCACGCCGAACGCCGACTACAACGCGCTGTTCCCGACCCTGGGCGCTGGGGCCTTCCGCCACGCCGACCATCGCTTCGAATGGAGCCGCGCCGAGTTCCGCGCCTGGGCGGCCGCCGTTGCCGACGCCTATGGCTACATGGCCGAGTTCGGTGATATCGGCCCGACCGACGACCAGCAGGGAGCGCCGACCCAGATGGCGGTGTTCACCCGATGAAGGCCGCCGATCCCTCCCGCATCGACATCCCGGACTTCGCGCTGATCGTCCTGATCGGCGCCACCGGCTCTGGCAAGTCGACCTTCGCCGCGCGGCATTTTCGGCCGACCGAGATCATCTCCTCGGACCGCTGCCGCGGCCTGGTGTCGGATGACGAGACCGACCAGGCGGCGACGGCTGATGCGTTCGACCTGGTCCGCACCATCGCCGAGAAGCGCCTCAAGAACCGGCGCCTGACGGTGATCGACGCCACCAATGTCCGCGCCGCCGACCGCAAGGACTGGGTCGCGCTGGCCCGGCGCTGGCACGCCCTGCCGGTGGCGATCGTGATCGACCCCGGCATCGACCTGTGCATCGAGCGCAACAAGGCGCGGCCCGACCGTCCCTTCGGCCCGCAGGTGGTGGTGCGCATGGTGTCGGAGATCCGGCGTGGCCTGGGCGGCCTGCAGCGCGAGGGCTTCCGCCAGGTCTGGCGTCTGACAACCGCCCAGGGCATCGACGCCGCGACGGTCGAGCGCCGGCCGCTGTGGACCGACAAGCGCGACGATTCCGGCCCCTTCGACATCATCGGCGACGTCCATGGCTGCGCCGATGAGCTCGAGGCGCTGCTGCGCCGGCTGGGCTATGCGGTCGACTGGCAGGAGGCGGAGGGCGGGCGCCAGGTCACGGTGACGCCGCCGGCCGGCCGCAAGGCGGTGTTCGTCGGCGACCTGGTCGACCGCGGCCCGCGTACGCCCGACGTGCTGCGCATCGCCATGAGCATGGCGGCGGCCGGCACCGCCCATGTCGTCAACGGCAACCACGACCGCAAGCTGGCACGGTGGCTTGAGGGCCGCGACGTCAAGATCGCGCATGGGCTGCAGCAGTCGATCGAGCAGCTCGAGGCCGAGGGCCCGGCCTTCAAGGCCGCGATCAAGCCGTTCCTGGACGGGCTGCTGAGCCATGTCTGGCTGGATGGCGGCAGGCTGGCGGTCGCCCATGCCGGGCTGAAGCCGGAGATGGTCGGCCGCGCCTCGCCCGCGGTGCGCGAATTCGCACTGTACGGCGAGACCACCGGCGAGACCGACGAGTTCGGTCTGCCCGTGCGGCTGGACTGGGCTGCCGCCTATCGCGGGCCGACGGCGATCGCCTACGGCCACACGCCGGTGCTCGACCCGGAATGGGTCAACAACACCATCTGCCTCGACACCGGCTGCGTCTTCGGCGGCCGGCTGACGGCGCTGCGCTGGCCGGAGAAGGAGCTGGTCTCGGTGCCGGCCGAACGGGTGTGGAGCGAGCCGACCCGACCGCTGGCACCGCGCGCCGACCAACGCAGCGCCCAGGCCGAGGCCGACGACCTGCTCGACATGGAGGACGTCGCCGGGCGGCGCTGGGTCGAGACGCAGTTGCGCGGCCGGATCGAGGTCGCAGCCGAGAACGCGGCCGCGGCGCTGGAGGTGATGAGCCGCTTCGCCATCGCGCCGCAATGGCTGGTCTACCTGCCGCCGACCATGTCGCCGGTCGAGACCAGCGCGCGGGAGGAGTGGCTGGAGCGGCCGGAGGAGGCCTTCGAGCATTTCCGCGGGCGCGGCGTGGCCGAGGTCATGTGCCAGGAGAAGCACATGGGCTCGCGCGCCGTGATCGCGCTGTGCCGCGACGCCGCCACCGCCCGGGCGCGGTTCGGCGTGACCGGGAGCGAAACCGGCGCGATCTGGACCCGGACCGGCCGCGCCTTCTTCGCCGATTCTGCGACCACCGAGGCCGTGCTCGAACGACTACGGGCGGCGGCGGATTCAGCCGGGCTGTGGTCGGAGCTGGACACCAGCTGGCTGCTGTTCGACGCCGAGATCATGCCGTGGTCGGCCAAGGCCGGCGCCCTGATCGAGAGCCAGTACGCCCCGGTCGCCGCCGCCAGCCTGGCTGGGCTGACCGCCGCCGGCGAGGCGCTGGCCCGAGCGGTCGGGCGCGGCCTGCCGCTGGCCGAGCTGCAGCAGCGCGTCGCGGCGCGGCGCGACCGGGCCGAGGCCTATGGCCGGGCCTGGGCGCCCTATGTCTGGCCGGTTTCCGGCATCGACGACCTGCGCATCGCCCCGTTCCACCTGCTGGCCGCCGAGGGGCGCGTCTGCTTCGACCAGGACCATGTCTGGCACATGGGCATGGCCGACCGGCTGGCGCAGGCCGGCGGCCCGGCCGTGGCGGCGACGCGCTGGCGGCTGGTCGATCTGGCGGACGAGGCTGCCTGCGCCGACGCGGTCGCCTGGTGGGAGGCGATGACCGCGGCAGGCGGCGAAGGCATGGTGGTGAAGCCGCGCGATTTCGTCGCCCGCGGGCCGAAGGGCCTGATCCAGCCGGCGGTAAAGGTGCGCGGGCGGGAATACCTGCGCATCATCTACGGCCCGGAATACGACCTGCCGGAGAACCTGGTCCGGCTGCGCGACCGCAAGCTGGGCGGCAAGCGCAACCTGGCGCTGCGCGAATTCGCCCTTGGCCACGAGGCGCTGCGGCGCTTCGTGGCGCGCGAGCCGCTGCGCCGGGTACATGAATGCGTCTTCGGCGTGCTGGCGCTGGAGAGCGAGCCGATCGACCCGCGGCTGTGACCGGGCCGGTCAACCCTCGGCGTGACGCCGGTCGCAGACGACCTTGAGGTAGCGGCCCTCGCCCAGCTCGGGCCCGAGCGCGGTGCTGGCCAGCATCGCCTGGCCGGTGAAGCCGCAGCCGAGCGGCGTCGGCGCTACTGGGCCTGCGACCACGTCGACCGCGGTGTTCCGGTTGCAGTCGCGCTGCGGCAGCGCCGTGGCGCAGACGAGGATAAGGGTGGTGAACACGTCCATGCTTCCGCTCCCTGGGTTGCGCACCACCCGGGGGCTTCCTCCGGCAGGCCCGGTCCGTTCGCCGATGCCTGCGTCGGGCTATTGTGCACTGCAACATAAGGTCGAGCAAGCCCGCCCTGCTGGGTTACCGCGATGCCGGGTCGCGCCAGCTGTGCCGTGGCTCGTAGCCGAGCACCCGGCGCGCCTTCTCGATCGACAGCAGGGTCTCGTTCGGGCCGAAGGAGCGCTTGCGCGGCACGCCGGGATAGACGGTGTCGAGCAGCTTGTCGTTCGGCTGGCTCATCACCGAATCGGCATTGGCGATGACGAAGACATCGGCCCCGGTCAGCTTCGATTCCAGCGCCAGGCGGATCGCCTGGGCGGCGTCGCGGGCGTCGATATAGGCCCACAGGTTCCAGTTGCGCTTGCGCGGGTCGTCGTCGAAACCCGGGAATTCGGCGTAGCGCTCCGGGTCCATCACGTTGGACAGGCGCAGGCCGATGATCTTGGCCTGGGGGTCCCAGCGGCAGAACTGCTTGGCCATCTCCTCGCCCATCAGCTTGGACAGGGAATAGGCGGTCTCCGGCCGGCCGGGATACTCCTCGTCCACCGGCACATAGGGCGGCGGGTTGGCGAAGGGCAGGCCTAGCACGGTCTCGCTCGAGGCCCAGACGATGTTGCGGATCTTCAGCTGCCGCGCCGCCTCGAACACATTGTAGGTGCTGACCGTGTTGGTCTCGAAGATGACGTGGTTCGGCGCCAGGCCGGGCGCGCGGATCGCCGCCAGATGGACGATGCCGGTGACCTGCGACACCCGGTCGTCGATCGCCGAGAAGGCGGCGATGGTCTGGCCGTAATCGGTCAGATCGACCCGGCTGTGCCGGACCGACGGATCCGTCGGCGGCGCCAGGTCGACCGAGCAGACGTCGTGGCCATGTGCGATCAGATCCTTCAGGCAGGCGCGGCCCGCCTGGCCGCTGCCGCCGGTGACGATGATCATCCGTTCCTCCCTCGTCCAACAATTGTCCGACAAGATAGGTCAGCGATCGAGCTCGGGATAGTGGCGGAAGATGCCCATCGAGTTGAACGGGATGCGCCGTGGCGAGGCGAGATAGGCCTTCACCCGCGGCAACGCGCCGACGAGATCGTGCAGCCGCACCAGCCGCGGATGCTCCGGCTCGATCCGTGCCATCGCCTTCGGGAAGGCATAGCGCAGCCCGGCGATGATCTGGAACATCGACAGGTCGGCGGTGGTGATCCCGGCCCCGACCAGATGCGCGTCGCCGGCGGGGTTGCGCGCCATCACCCGCTCAAAATAGCCGAGGTATTTCGGCACGCGATTGGCCAGGAAGTCCTCGGTGCGGCGCTTCGCCTCCGGCTTCTGGTCCTCGTAGTACAGGCCGCTGGCGACCGGGTGATGGGTGTCGTGCACCTCGACCACGAGGTCGGCGATGGTGAGCTGCAGCTGGTGCGTCCACAGCCGGCCCTCCTCGTCCGCCGGCGCCAGCCCGTGCCGGTCGCCGAGGAACAGCAGGATGTTGGCGGTCTGGCCGATCAGCAGGTCGCCGGCCTTGAGATAGGGCGGCGCGAAGGGCGGCTGCGGCACCGCGCCGTCCCGCATGTAGTGCATCAGCCCGGGCAGGTCGTCGTCCTCCTCGCGGGCGACGTCGGTATAGTCAGCACCGGCCTGCTCGAGCGCCAACCGGACGAACTCGCCTCGCCCCTGGATCTCGGGCCAGTAGTAGAGCTCATAGGCCATTCCGCAATATCCTTTCGTATACATCCGGCCTCGCGAAACGATTCACGCTCGATTCACGCTGGTTGGTTACGATGGCCATACTGTCCCACCGGATGGTACGCCCATCGAGCCTGAGGCGGATTTCATTTGAATTAGGGGTGATACTCGGAGCGTCGATAGTCGAACGGGCATATTCTCTTCGCCCGCAATCAGAAGCTCGATGGGCGTCTTACCGCGACCCAACGGACAGGGATGGGTGAGCGACGGGAGACGGGGGCGGGTTCGCCCCCGATCTCGTTTCAGCCCCGACGCGCGTCAGGATGTCGGCCCCATGCCGAGGACCAGCGGCGCTTCCGCCGGCTCGTCCCTCGACCGCAGCCATTTCGCCACGGCGCTGTACACCCCGCCGCTCACGATCAGGGCCGCCCCGATCAGGCTGAGGGGCGCGATCTCCTCATGGAAGGCGAGGACGCTGAAGCCCGCCGCCCAGACGAAGATCGAGTAGTCGATGACCGCGACGTCGGAGACGCCGCTGAGCCGCAGCCCGCCGATATAGAGCAGGTTGGCCAGCCCGCCGGCGATTCCGACGCCAATGAAGGGCAGCCAGTCGCCGGCCATCGGCCAGACCCAGCCCACGTGCAGCATCCAGGCCGCCGAGCCGACCAGCATCACCGTGTTGCCCCAGATCGCGGTGACGATCGGCGGGTCGACCTGCCCGGCTCGGCGCGTCGCCACCACGCCCAGGGCGTAGAACAGCGCCGAAACCACCGCGATCAGTGCGTAGACATTCATCCCGTCGGTCGGCCGCACGATCAGCAGCCCGCCGGCCAAAGCGATGGCGATGCTGACATAAGTCTCGCGGCCCGCCGGCTCGCGCAGCACCATGATGCCGAACAGCGCCATGAAGACCGGCGCCGCCAGGGAGATCGCGGTCGCGTCGGCCAGCGACAGGCCGGACAGGCTGAGGAAGAAGGTGGCGCAGGCCGCCAGCACGAAGCCGCCGCGCAGCAGCTGCAACAGCGGCTTGCCGGACCTCACCGCCTGCATCCCCCGCACCATGCCCATGCGGTACTGGACCAGGATCGGCAGGTAGCCGAACAGGGTGCGGATCAGGATGATCTCGGCGATCGGATAGGTACTACCGCTCAGATATTTGGCGAAGGCATCCATCGTCGCGAAGGCGCCGACGCCCAGGGCATACAGCGCGAGACCCTGCATCTGACGGGAAGAGGTGCGCACGGTGAATGAGCCTTCTGAAATACGACTGCTGCCGAGACCGGCACGAATGTCGTCATCACAGCAGGCAATCATGGCCGCATTCGCGCTGGGCGACGCTGGAATCGCGCCGAATTGCGGTCTTACCGTGGCAGCTTAGAACAGGCTGAGCTGCCGGTCGGCCGAGCGGCGCGGCGCCGGGTCCGCGCGGCGATGGGCCAGCAGCTCGGCCTCGATCTCGCCGAGGAAGGGCGATGCCTCCAGCCGCACCATGCCGCCGCGCCAGCGCCGCTCACGCGCCCGGCACAGGAACAGCCGGTCCATCGCTCGGGTCATACCGACATAGAACAGCCGCCGCTCCTCGGCGAGTGCCGCCGGATCGGCCTCACCGAAGCGCAACGGCAGCACGCCGTCGTCCAGGCCGAGGATGAACACCACCGGGAACTCCAGCCCCTTGGCGGCGTGCAGGGTCAAGAGCGAGACGCGGTCCGCACGCGGGTCCCAGAAATCCGCCTCGGTCGCCAGCGCCACGGCGGCCAGGAAAGCGGAGCGATCGTCACCGTCTTGTCGAGAAGCGATCAGCGCCAGGCGCTGCAGCGCCGCCGTGGTCATGGCCGGTTCGGCCCCGTCCTGGCGCAACTGCTCGGCCGCGCGCTGCAGAAGCTGCGGCAGCGGCCCCTCCTCCGGCTCCAGCGCCGCCAGCAGTGCGCGGACCGCCGGGTCCTCGGCCAGCGGCGTCAGCGAGCTCTTCTTGAACGGCATGCCACCGCGTCCCAAAGCCTCCGCCACCGCCTCGGCCTGGGCGTCGGTGCGGTACAGCACGGCGATGTCGGAGAAGGACAGCTGGTCGTCCGCGCGGCCATCCGATCGACCGCTGTCGATCGAGAAGAAGCTGTGGCCGCCCAGCAGCGCCTCGATCTCCGCCACCACGAACTCGGCCTCGGCCTTGTCGCCGGCGGCGGCATGGACCGAGATGCGGTCCTGCATCGCCCGCACGATCTCGGCTGCCGGCTCTGTGCGCCCATCCGCGCCGATGAAGCGCGACGCGGCGGTGGCGATGGTGCCGGTCGAGCGGTAGTTGCGCCGCAGCCGGATCACCGCGGCGCCGGGATGGTCGCGATGAAACCGGTCGAAGCAGGAGGCGTCGGCGCCGCGGAAGCCATAGATCGCCTGGTCCGGGTCGCCGATGACGCAGAGATTGCCGCCCGACGGCACCAGCAGCGACAAGAGGCGCACCTGGCTGTCGTCGACATCCTGGAACTCGTCGACCGAGACATGGCGGAACCGGTCGCGGGTCAGGGCGACCAGGCCGGGGTCGCCCTCCAGCGCCGCGATGGCCTTGCCGACGAGGTCGTCGAAATCGATCCGGTTGCGCAGCGCCAGCGCCTCGTCATAGCGGGCCAGCGCCTCGGCAAGGTCGAGATCGGCCGGCGCCCCGGTGCGCTTGGCTCGGGAGATGGCGCGCAGCAGCCGCTCTGCCTTGGTGCGGGACACCTTCAGCACCTCCTGCAGCAGGGCGGCGCGCTCCGCCTCCCCCGCCACCCGGAATTCGCGGTGCAGCCCGGCAGCCTCGCCATGCTCGCGCAGGAAGGCGAGGCCGAGCGAATGGAAGGTGTGGATCGGCATCCGCGCCGCAGCACCTGGCAGCAGCGCCTCCAGCCGCTCGCGCATCTCCGCCGCCGCCCGGCGGGTGAAGGTGATGGCGAGGCAGGATTCCGGCGCCGCGCCGCCGGCGACCAGATGGGCGATACGATGGGTCAGCGTCCGGGTCTTGCCCGATCCCGGCCCGGCGACGATCAACAGCGGCCCCGCCACCCGCTCCGCCGCCACCCGCTGGTCGGGGTCGAGCCGGTCGAGGAGGCTGGGAGCCGCTGTGGCGGGAACGCTCGGCGCCTCCGCCCTCTCCCCTTCATCGTCATTCCCGCGAAAGCGGGAATCTCCCTCCGGTTCAGGCGCGACGAGATCCCCGCTTTCGCGGGGATGACGGGGTGTGGATGGGCGGGACGGCTCCGCCCTCCTCTGCGGCAGGTCGAACAGTAGCCCGCCGGCGGTGCGGCGCTTCAGCTCCTGCGGCTCGAACAACCGGATCACGCCGTATTCGCCGTCATAGCCGGCATCGCGGATCACCTGGCCTTTGCGCAGCCGGGTCACCGCCTCCGCCAGCAGCTCGCTCTCGGCCCGGGCGATATCCTCGACCGGCAGCTCGCCCAGGATGGCCAGCTCCGATCCCAGCGTGCCGACCAGCCGGTCGTAGCTGCGCTCCACCGCCTTGCTGGCCGGGCCGCTTCCCAGCAGTTCGGACAGGATCTCGGGCAGCGGCACCAGGCTCGATATCTCCCCGGCCGTCGGCGGCGGCAAAGTCTCCGCCTCGCTGCGGTCGGCCAGCGTTTCCACCCGATGCAGCACGCCGACCGTGACCGGCTGGCCGCAGACCGGGCAGCGCCCGTCCAGCGCCAGCGTCTCCTGCGGGCTCAGCCGGACATCGCATTTGCGATGGCCGTCGGCGTGGTACTTGCCCTCCTCCGGGAAGAACTCGACGGTGCCGACATAGCCCTCGCCGGCCTCCAGCGCCCGCCGGATGGCGTGGTAGTCCGGGTCGCAGTCGAATTCCGTGGCCTCGCGCCCCAGCTTGCCCGGTGAATGCGCGTCGGAGTTCGAGGTCAGGCGGTAGCGGTCGAGGAAGGAGATCCGCCAGTTCATCGCCGGGTCGGAGGACAGGCCGGTCTCGACCGCGAAGATGTGGTCCGACAGGTCGCCATAGCATTCGGCGATTGAATCGAAGCCGGATTGCGAGCCCAACGCCGCGAACCACGGCGTCCAGATATGGGCCGGCACCAGATAGGCGTCCGGCCCGGAGGCGAGCGTGATCTCCAGCAGGTCACGGGAATCGAGGCCGAGGATCGGCCGCCCGTCCGAGGCGATGTTGCCGATCCGCGCCAGGCTGGCCTGCAGCCGGTCGATCGTCGCAAAATCCGGCCCGTAGATCAGGTGATGGATCTTCCGGGTGCGGTCGCCCTTCTTGTAGATGGTCGAGATCTCGGTCGACAGCATGAAGCGCACCGGCGTCCGGCACGGCGCAGGCAGCGTCGCTATCACCCCGGCCTCGAGATCCGGCCGCAGCCGGAACAGGCCCGGCGTGTCCGGCACCAGTTTGTCCTTCAGCTCGGCCAGCCAGACCGGGTGCACGCAGTCGCCGGTGCCGACCACGCCGATGCCCTTTCGCGCCGCCCAATGCGCCAGGTGCTCCAGGTCGAGGTCCCGGCTGGTCGCCCGCGAATGCTTGGAATGGACGTGCAGATCGGCGTGAAAGCGCATCTCGGCCCCGTGTTCCGCGCCCGCGGATCGCCGTGCAGACTCGGGCGCCGATCCGGGGATGATAGGACGCCGGGCCGGGGCGGCAAACGCCGGAAGGCTTGGTTCAGCCCGTCAGGAACGCGGCATGTGCCACCCCGGCTCTACCGACGCGGGGCGATCCGGACGTCGCCAAACATCACGGCGCGGGTCAGCGGCCGGGCCAGGAACTCGTGCGGGAAGCCGGGCTCGATGGCGCTCGCCGCCTCCAGCCGCGCCCGCTGGTCGTCCGAAAGCACGACATCGAGCGCGCCGAGATTGTCCTCGAGTTGCGCCACGGTCCGCGCACCGATGATTGGCGCGGTCACAGCCGGGTTCAGCAGTGTCCAGGCCAGGGCCACCTGCGCCGGAGACTTGCCGATCTCGGCAGCTGCCGCCTTGACCTCCTCGGCGATGGCGAGGGTCCTCTCGGTCAGCGCGCCATTGGCGGCGGCGACGTTCTTGCGCGTGCCCACGGCAGCCGCCGTGCCGCCGCCGATGTCGAGATCGGCTCGGCTGTACTTGCCGGTCAGCACCCCGCTGGCCAGCGGCGACCAGGGAATGACGCCGAGGCCGAGCTCGCGCGCCATCGGGATCAGGTCGCGCTCCACCGTCCGCTCGATCAGGCTGTACTCGATCTGCAGCGCGATCAGCGGCGACCAGCCGCGCAGGTCGGCGATGGTCTGCATCCGCGACACCTGCCAGGCCGGCGCGTCGGAGATCGCGACATACAGCACCTTGCCGGCGCGGACCACATCGTCCATGGCGCGCAGGATCTCCTCGACCGGGGTGGTGAAGTCCCAGGCGTGCAGGTACAGCAGGTCGATATAGTCGGTCTGCATCCGCTGCAGGCTGCTCTCGATCGACCGGACCAGGCTTTTGCGGTGATTGCCGCCGGAGTTCGGGTCGCCGGGCCGCAGCGGCAGGGTGTATTTGGTGGCAAGCACCAGCCGGTCGCGCCGGTCAGCCGCGAACCTGCCGACCAGCCGTTCGGAACTGCCGTCGGTGTATTGGTTGGCGGTGTCGATGAAGTTGCCGCCACGGTCGACATAGGTGTCGAAGATCCGGCGCGCCTCCGGCTCGTCGGCGCCCCAGCCCCAGTCGGTACCGAAGGTCATGGCGCCGAGCGCGAGCGGTGAGACCCTGAGGCCGGACCGGCCGAGCAGCCGGTAGTGATCGAGGGACAGCGTGTCGCTCATGGTCATCTCCTGAGGTGGTGACCCGGAAGATGGCGCGCTGACATTCGTGCATGAAGACGGCATTATCCGCATGGGCCGTTAAGGGAATGATGCACAATGCGCGGCAGCGACTACGCTGAGCTGCGGGCCTTCGCCGCGATTGTCGAGCATGGCAGCTTCGCCCGTGCCGCCGCGCAGCTGGGTCTGTCGCGCTCGGCGCTGAGCCAGACCATCCGGGGGCTGGAGGAGCGGCTGGGCCTGCGGCTGCTCAACCGCACCACCCGCAGCGTGGCGCCGACCGAGGCCGGGACACGGCTGCTGGCTGGACTGCTGCCGGCCCTGGCAGATCTCGACGCCGCGGTCGCCAATGTCCGG
Organism: Inquilinus sp. YAF38; assembly: GCF_052113205.1. Classification (NCBI taxonomy): domain Bacteria; kingdom Pseudomonadati; phylum Pseudomonadota; class Alphaproteobacteria; order Rhodospirillales; family Rhodospirillaceae; genus Inquilinus; species Inquilinus sp. YAF38. The sequence continues at coordinate 57,648 of NZ_JBFRCU010000024.1, forward strand.
GCGCTGCGGGACACGCCGGCGGGGCTGCTGCGGATCAACGCCTCGCGCATCGCCGCCATCCATCGCCTGGCGCCGCTGATCGGCCCGTTCCAGGCGGCCTATCCGGACATCGCCCTCGATATCGTCGCCGAGGACCGGCTGGTCGACATCGTCGCCGAGCGCTTCGACGCCGGCCTCCGGCTGGGCGAGATGGTCGAACGCGACATGGTCGCGGTGAAGCTGGGCGGCGAGCTCGAGCTGATGGTGGTGGCCGCGCCGTCCTATCTCGAGCGCTTCGGCACGCCGGAGACGCCGCGCGACCTGCGACACCACCGCTGCATCAATTTCCGCTGGCCGACCGATGGCAGCCTGTATCGCTGGGAGTTCGAGCGCGGCGCGGAGAAGCTGGAGGTGGCGGTGGAAGGCCCGCTCACCGTGACCGAGCCGGAGGTCGCGATCCGCGCGGTGCTGGACGGCGTCGGCATCGGCTATCTGTTCGACCTGCAGATCCGGCCGCTGGTCGAATCCGGCCGGATGGTGCGGATGCTCGAAGATTGGACGCCGCCCTTCCCCGGCTTCACTCTCTACTACCCCAGCCGCCGGCAAATGCCTCCGCCGCTGCGCGCCTTCCTCGACTTCGTGCAGCGGCGGCAGGTCATGCCTAGCGGCGGCCGAACAGCGGGGTGATGACGGAGCTGAAGAAGCTGAACAGGGCGTCACCGGCGATCACCCCGGCCGCGACCACCTCCATCTCGCTGCGTCCCTCCTCGCCGCGCCAACGGGTCCACAGAATGCGGATCAGGATGCCGGCCAGCACCGCCCAGCCCGCCAAAGGTGCGTTGAGCAGCAGGCCGGTGGCGAACAGGATGCCCATCTGCCGCTTCGATCCGCCGAGCCACTGCACCAGCGCCCCGGGGATCGCCCAGAGCGCGAGCGACCGCGCCACATCCGGCGCCACCCCGGCCCCGATCGTGGCCGCATAGACCCGGTCGACGGGCGGCAGCAGGTCCTGGGAGAAATAGGATTCCCAGGAGACGTAGACCACAGCGATGGCGACCAGGAAGGCGACCATGGCGGCCAGCAGCTGCTGCCGCCGGCCGTCGCGCTCGAACTCCGGATCGGCGCCGTGGCCGCGCAGGATGTAGCCGGCCTTCAGGTCATAGCCCATGTCGGCGAAGGCCGGGCCGGTGGCGGCGGAGAAGGCGACCAGCGCCGCCAGCGCCGTCGGCGGGAACCCGACCAGCATGCCGATGATCAGCGTGATCAAGGCCACGGCGAAAGCCGGGAACCAGCCGGAATGCATCGCCGCCAGGCCGACGATCAGCTCATGCACGAAGGCGGCGAAGGCGGCGTAGACCACGAAGGCGACCAGCATGCCCCAGGACAGCTCGGCCCACAGCCCGCCGGCCGCGGCGATCAGCATGGCCAGCGCGATGTAGCCGGCGGTGCCCAGCCCGAGCGCCCGCCGCAGCGCCGCGTCGGACTGGGTGCGGGCGGCGCCGTCGGTGTCGCGGCGCAGCAGGGTCGACCCGACCTGCAGCAGCGCCACCAGGCCGGCGCCGATCATCACCCCATGCGGGATATAGGCCTTCATCAGGTCGCCGCCCGGGATGATCCCGGCGAAGGCCTCGCCGCCGAAGATCTGGGGGGAATAGCCGCGCAGCAGCAGGCCGACCCCGAACATGGCGAGCGCCCAGATGTTGCCGATGAAGGCGATGCCGAAGGCCGACATCGGGATCTTGAAGAACGAACCGACGGCACCGATCGCCACGCCGACGCCGAGCAGCACCGCCTTGCGGCCGCCCTCGTCGCCGGCCTTGATCGCCTCCGCCGCGGCCACGCCGGGCGGCCAGGCGCCGGTGGCCGGGAACACCTTGGTGTCGAACATCCGGTACAGCATGTAGGCGTCGAGCAGCATCGCCAGGGCGACGCCGGCGAACATCGGCATCACCAGGTCCGGCCGGCCCAGCGCATAGGGGATGCCGATCGGCAGCAGCAGGCTGTTGGCGGCGCCGAAGGTGGCGCCGGAGATGGCGCTCTGCGCCAGGTTCTGGACGTGGATCGAGCGGTAGCGGGCGAACAGGCCCAGCGGGATGCGCGCCAGCACCATGGCCGCCAGGGCGCCGATCAGCGAGGTGTTCGCCGAGACGCCGAGGCTGACCAGGATCTGCATGCCGATGATGGCGCCGAAGACACAGAGCAGGATGATCAGGGCGAGGGTCGCCGGCTCGAACACGCTGGGGTGCCGGCGGCGGGCGGTGCCACTGGCCGGGGGTGCGGCGGCGGAATCCGCGGTCAGGTCGTGCTGCATGAAACCTCCTGGTGGGGCCGCTTGGCCGCGGCCTTGATCTCGTGATGCGGGTCTTGGGCGTGCCCTGTTCGAGAAAGGGCCGCGCATCGCCTGGATGCGCGGCCCCGAAGCTCATGCGGCCTTGGCGTCAGCGTCGGCCGGCGCCGAGACCCGCCCGTCGCCGAGGTCACGATCCAGCGCCGCGCGGGGGCGTTCGGCGGGATCGCCAAAACCCGCACCGCCGGCCAGGACGATCTCGACGATCTCGCCGGGTTTGCTCAGCTGCACCAGCTCGCCGGTGCCGCAGTCGCGCAGGACATGACCATCGCCATCGCGCACCAGGCCATGGGCCGACCCGCCGGGAGCGCCGCCGAACAGGCCGGGATTGGTCGCCCCGACCCCTTCGGGATAGACCGCGACGAAGGTCGCCAGCCCGTCATCGGCCAGCTTGCGCAGGGCGACGCGCTGGCCCAGGCCGCCGCGGTGACGCCCCGGCCCGCCGGAATCGGTGACATAGGTCTTTTCCAGCACCAGCACCGGCACCCGGGTCTCGAACAGCTCGATCGAGGTGTTCGCGGCCGAGGTCGGCCACAGCAGGCCGGATTTGCCGTCGCCATGGGACGAAGCACCCTGGCCGCCGCCCATGAACAGCATGTCGGAATAGGTGCCGCCCTCGGCGTCGCGGCCGTAGATCGTGGCCGCCACCGGCAGGCCGGTGTTGGCCTGCACCTTGTCCGGCGCCGCTTCGGACAGCGCCCGGAAGATGTTCGGCGCGATGTACCAGCCGGTGCGGGTGCGCAGATTGACCGCCATCGGCCGGCTGGCGTTCAGAATCGACCCTTCCGGCGCCTTCACCTGGAACGGCCGGTAGCAGCCGGCATTGCCGCGGACATTCGGCGTCAGCATGCATTTCAGCGGATAGGTCGCATGCGCCTCGGTGTAGTTCAGGGTGCAGTTCAACCCGCCCTGCGGCAACTGCGCCGGGGCGCCGGCGAAATCCAGCGTGATGCAGTCGCCTTCGATGGTCAGCGCCAGCGGATAGCGCAGCCGCTCGCCCAGCGGGTTGTTCTCGATCTCCGACCGGTAGACACCGTCCGGCAGCGCCGCGATCGCCTCGCGCATCGCCGTCTCGGACCGGCCCTGCACCACCGCGGCCAGGGCCCGCAGGTCCTGCATCCCGTACTCGCGCATGAAGGCGACCAGCCGTTCGGCGCCCAGCGCATTGGCGGCGACGAAGGAATGCACGTCGCCGGTGACCTGGCCGGGGTTGCGCACATTCTCGGCCAGCAGCCGGAACAGCGTCTGATTGGGCTTCCCGGCCTCGACCAGCTTCATCGGCGGGATCTGGAACCCCTCCTCGAAGATTTCACGGGCCCGAAGGCTGTCCTTGGTGCCGCCGATGTCGGAGACATGGCCGACCGTGCCCATCAGCCCGACCAATCGCTCGTCATGGAACACCGGCGTGACCACGGCGATGTCGAACAGATGGCCGGCGCAGAGCCAGGGGTCGTTGGTGACCAGCACATCGCCGGGCCGCAGCGTCTCGGCCGGGTATTCGGCCAAGAGCGCCTTCACTGCCCGCGGCAGGGTCAGGTTGAACACCGGCATCGCCCGCGGCGAATGGGCCAGGGTCTCGCCGTCGGGGTCCAGGAGCTCGCAGGCGAAGTCCTGGGCCTCGGAGATCACCAGCGAGAAGGCGGTGCGGCAGACCGTCAGCCACATCTCCTCGACCACGGTGATCAGGCGGCTCCACATGATCTCCAGCGCGATCGGGTCGGCCTCGATCCGCGCCATCGCCTCGGGCAGCGTCATCTCGGCCGTGACCATGGCCTGGACCGGCGCGGCGACGCCGATGGCGATGCGCAGGTTCAGCGTGTCGTCGACCCGCACGATGTCGCCCGGCGGCACGATGGTGGTGGATTCCCGCTCCTCGATGATCGCCGGACCCTCGATCCGGTCGCCCGGCGCCAGGGCGTAGCGGTCATAGACCACGGCCTCGACGACGCCGTCGGCGAAACGTGCCGAACGAACGCCCTTGCGCTTGGCCGCGGCGTCGCCGCCCCCGGTGGCGCCGGCCAGCGACAGCGTCGGGGTCGGGCCCAGGCAACGAACGCGGAAGTTGATCGCTTCGATCTGCGCCCCGCCATACAGCGAGGTGTAGCGGGCGGTGTAGACCTCGGCGAAGGCAGTGCGGATCACCTCCAGGCTGCCGGCGCCGATCGGGCCGGACGGCAGCGGCACGGCGATCTCATGCATCTGGCCGGTCAGGCGCATGTCGGCGCTGCGCTCGACGATCACTGCCTCGACATCGACACCCGCCTCGGCCAGCCGGCGGCGGCCCTCTTCCTCCAACTCCGCCAGTACGCCGTTGACGGCGCCAGCGTCGAATTCGCCGGAGAAGCGCACCGGGTGCGACCGCACCAGCTCGAAGGACAGCGGCGCCGCCAGGAAGCCCAGCGCCGAGGCGGCACCCGAAGCGGGCGGGATGATCACCTCGGCCACGCCAAGCACACGCGCCACCCCGGCGGCATGGGCCGGGCCGGCGCCGCCGAAGCCGACCATGGCATAGCGGCGCGGGTCCTTGCCCTTCTCCACCAGATGGACCCGGGCAGCGGCGGCCATGCTCTCGGTCACCACCTTGTGGATGCCCCAGGCCGCCTCCTCGACCGACAGGCCGAGCGGCTCCGCCACCCGCGCCATCGCGGCCTCGGCCGCCGCCTTGTCCAGCGCCATGCGGCCGCCCAGGAAGAAGCCGGGGTCGTAATAGCCGAGCACCAGATTGGCGTCGGTCACCGTCGGCTCCATGCCGCCCTTGCCGTAGCAGGCTGGCCCGGGGTCGGAGCCGGCGGAATGCGGGCCGACGCGCAGCAGCCCGACCTCGTCGATCGAGGCGATCGACCCGCCGCCGGCACCGATCTCGATCATGTCGATCACCGGCGCCTTGATCGGCAGGCCCGAGCCCTTCTTGAAGCGGTGCACCCGCCCCGCCTCCATCATCGGCGCGATCTCGGCGCGGCCATCCTCGATCATGCAGGCCTTGGCGGTGGTGCCGCCCATGTCGAAGGAGATGACGTCCGCCTTGCCGGCCAGGGCGCCGAACAGCGCCGTGGCCAGGCCGCCGCCGGCCGGGCCGGATTCGAGCAGCCGGATCGGGAAGGCGCGCGCCGTCTCCGGCGCCACCAGCCCGCCGGCGGAATGCATCAGCCGCAGCGTGCCGGCGAAGCCGCGCGCCGCCAGCTCCCGCTCCAGCCGCTGCAAATAGCGGTCCATCAGCGGCTGGACATAGGCGTTGGCGCAGGTGGTGACGCAGCGCTGGTACTCCCACAGCTCGGCCACGACCTCGGAGGACAACGACACGGCCAGCTGCGGGAACTCGGCCCGGGCGATCTCGCCGACGATCCGCTCATGCTCCGGGTTGCGGTAGGAATGCAGGAAGCAGACGGCGACGGCCTCCGCCCCCTCGGCCACGAGCCGGCGCAACGCGGCACGCACGGCGTCACGGTCCAGCGGCGTAACCACGACACCGTCACGGTCCACCCGCTCCGGCACCTCCAGCCGCAGCCGGCGGGCCACCAGCGGCTCCGGGAACTGCAGGAACAGGTCGTAGATGTCGTAGCGCTGCTCCGTGCCCATCTCCAGCACGTCGCGGAAGCCCTGGGTGGTGATCAGCCCCAGCTTCGCGCCCTTGCGCTCGATCACGGCGTTGGTGACCAGGGTGGTGCCGTGCACCATCTCGCCGACATCGGCCAGGCCGATGCCGGCCATCGCCACCAGCTCCTCGATGCCGATCAGCGCCGCCTCGGACGGGTCGTGCGGCGTGGTCAGCCGCTTGTGCAGCTTCACCGTCCGCCCCTCGCCGTCATAGAGGATGAAATCGGTGAACGTGCCGCCGATGTCGAAGCCGATGCGCCAGCGCGTCGCCTGCATGATCTGGTCCTTGGTTACGCTGCGGAGGCCGCGATCCCGGCCTGCCAGTTCGGGTCGCCGGCCAGGGCCGCGACCTCCCGCGCCCCTGCCAGCAGCCGGGCGATGATGTCCTCCCGCTCCTGCGCCGTGACGGTGGAGAGCGGATAGGCGATGCAGAGGCTGACCGCCTCGCCGGTCTCGGGCGACCCGACGGCGGCGGCCAGGGCGCCGACGCCGCGATTGGCCTCGTCATGGGATTCCGCGAAGCCCAGGCGGCGCACCTTCTCCAACCGCTGCAGCAGCTCGTCGAGAGTCTGCGGCGCGGTCGGCGACACCGGCGGCCATGGGTCCCGGAACAGCTCCCGCACCTGATCGTCCGGCAGCCGCGCCAGCAGCGACCGGCCAGTGGCGCTGGAATGCGCCGCCAGCGGCCGGCCGACCGGCGTGGCGACGCGCAGCACATTGGTACCGGGATGGTAGGTCAGGCCGGTCACCTCGCCGCCGTCGCGGATCGAGACATAGCCGGTGTGGCCGACCGCGGCGACGATCCGGGCCACCACCGCATCCGCCCGCCCGACCAGCGACGAGTTCGAGCTGTACAGATGCGCGACGCCAAGGATCAGCGGTCCCGGCCGATAGCGCTTGCTGTCGCCGATCGTCTCCAGCAGCCCGGCATCGCGCATCGCCCGCAACAGGCGGGAGATATTGCTCTTCGGCAGCGACAGCAGCGCCGACGCCTCGGTCACCGTGAGCTCGGTGCGGCTGGCGGTGAAGCAGCGCAGGACGGCGGCGGCGGTATCGAGTGTGGTCATGCATCGCCCGGATTGTTCCATTTTATGGAACTTGATTTCCGAATAATGAAACCGTAGCAGCCACTTGCGGGGCTGATCAAGCCCGTTCGACGTGCGGACACGACAAGGCCCCGCCGCCATCGGCGACAGGGTCATGGACAAGACATGGATTTTGAGAGGGCCGGCGATGGCGCCGGCCCTCGGCAGCCGTCAAGTCAGGCTGCAGCCATCGCCATCGGCGGCGACCTTCACGATGATGTCGGCGCTGTTCGTGTACAGGGACCGGTGGCAGTAGCGCCATTGCTCGGTCGGCGCATAGGTGTTGATCTGGACCACCCCGCCATTCGGGCCGGCGACATTCTCTGACCCGACAACCTGATCATAACGATCAACGGCGGCTTCGCTCCACGTATAGACCGAGTATTCGCCGGTGGATGCGAGTTCGTTCGGCTGACCCCATTCGGCGACGGCTGCGGAGATGTTCTTTCCGACCATTCCACTCATCTGATATTCGACCAGCCGCAGCTTCGCCGGCGTGCATCCCGCCAGCAGGATCGGCACCAGCGTCACGATCGTTCCCGTCTTCCAGCGCCCCGGAGACCGGCCCGAATTCCTGTATCGCTCCATCATTTCCCCCTTCGATGGTGGTCCTGCTGGCTTCAGCGCGCCGCTTCGATCGTGCCGCGCACTGCAGATGCTCCTCCGTCGAGCAGGATCCTCGAGATCCTTTCCTCGGCCGCGGAAACCGATTCCATCTTCGCCCGCGCGGCGAAGATCCGGATCTCGTCCAGCGTGAAGACCTCTTCTGCCGGGCATCTCGACCAATCTCCGGCGTTGACCTCGCGACCGCGCGCGATGTCCTGGTCGATCCTGTCCTTCTGGCCGGTCCGGACCGATTCCCCGGCGTTTCGGATGACCCGCTTGATCAGGCGGTCGCCATAGGCCAGCTGGAGCAGGCGCGCATCGCACAGGGTATAGCCCGCAGCAGCAAAGGCATCCTCGTTCGGCCCGGCCATTCCCCGGTCGGTGCCCAGGATCAGAAAGGCCAGGGCGCCGGCTGTGACAAACAGGCCGCGCCGTCTCGACAGTCCCATCAACAGATTTGCCCCGCATCGATCGTCCCGCCCACCTATCGACGAACGTGGACGTCCTGTCGCCAGCCTCCCCTACGGGTGGCGACGGGGTTCATCCGATCGGTCGGGTTTCCGACGAATGGCTGAATCCGTCCGGTCAACGGCTCCGCAACAGCGCGTCGCGCATGGCCTTGGAATAGGTCCGCCCGATCCGGATTTCACCGCCATCGGTCATCACCGCGATCAACGCGGCAAACGGCGCCTGACGCAGCTTGGCGATGCAATCGCGCCGGACGATGGTGCTGCGGTGGATCCGGACGAATTCGGCGGGGTCCAGCCGGCGCTCCAAGGACGCCAGGCTCTCTTGGTAGAAATAGGTCTCGTCACCGGCGTGAATGCGGACATAGTCCCGATCGGCCTGAAAGCGCGTCACCTGCTCCGACGGGATGCGGAGAAACGCCCCCTTCGACTTGACCCAGAATTCCGCCGCCCTGCCCTCACGCTTGCGGAGTGCCTGGCGCAGCGCGGAGACCGTCTCCCGCAACTCGGCGAGATGCTCCTCGCTCTTCCGCGCCTGCACGGCCTGCCGCGCCCGCGACAGGGCGGCACGCAGGCGGCCCTCTTCCACCGGCTTGGTGACGTAGTCCACCGCACTGGCATCAAAAGCCCGAAGCGCGTGGTGATCGAAGGCGGTGACGAACACCACCGCCGGCGCGTTCGCTCCCAGCCGGTCGAGGACATCGAAGCCGGTCCCGCCCGGCAGCTGGATGTCCAGCAGCATGACATCGGGGGCCAGGTCGCGGACCAGGTCGCAGGCCTGGTCGGCATCGCCGGCCTCGCCGACCAGGCGCATGCCACCGATTGCCGCCAGCTGGCGGGCCAGCCGCCGCCGCGCCAGAGGTTCGTCCTCGACGACCAGCACCGTCACGTCGCTCATGCCAGCCTCAGGGGCATGATCAGCGCGGCACGGAAACGCCCGGGCGCCACGTGGCCGGCCGTGCAGGACCCAGCCCCCGGGAAACACGCCTCGATGCGGGCCGCCACGTTCCTGAGGCCGATGCCCGTGTTTCCCGTCCGGTGCGCCTCGGCCTGTCCGGCCGGCGCGACGTCGTTCTCGACCGCCAGGGTGAGGCTCTGTCCCGACCTGTCGGCGCTGATGACGATTTCCACCCGGCCCGGCGTCCCGCCGACGCCGTGCTTGACGGCATTCTCGATGAGGGGCTGCAGGATCAGGCTGGGGATCAGCGCCGTGTCCAGCCCGGGCGCCACGTCCAGCCGCACGGCCATGCGGTCGGAAAAGCGCTCGCGCTCGATCTCCAGATACCCCGCCTGGAGCGCAAGCTCATCCGCCAGCCGAACATCGTGCAGCGGGTCGAGAGCCAGCGTCGTGCGCAGAAACGACGACAGGGACAGCACCATGCGCCCCGCCTGCGGTGCGGCGCCTTCCTCGATCAGCCCGGCGATGGAGTTGAGCGTGTTGAACAGGAAGTGCGGATTGACCTGATAGCGCAGCGCCCGCATCTGGGCGGACAAGGCTTCTTCCCGCGAGGCCGCGAGCCGTCGTTCGCGATCGCGCACCTCGAAGCTGTACAGCAACGCCACGAACAGGCACGACCAGCCGAAGAAGAGCGACGTGCCGTAGACCAAGTTGTATCCGAAATCGACCGCATCGAACCGGGCTTGGCCAGCGGGGAGGCAGAGGTAATAGATCCCGAAATCCACGAGGCAGTAGATCGGCGCTGCCATCATCGACAGCACGAAGCACAGCAGCGCCTTGGCGAAGAACCCGAGACGCCGCAGCCGGAACAGAAGGGCCGTGATGCCGAAGGTGAGCATGGCGCTGAAGGAAAGCAGCCCCAGCTTACCGGGAGCGGAGTCCACCGGATCGGTCCCGACGATCCCCCACAGGACACTGCTCGTGGCAAAGACGGCCAGCCAGTAGAGCAGGCCGAGACGCAATGCGGCGCGGCGCACGCTGCTGCCGAACTCCGCGCCATGCGTTGCCATCAGGTCGCCCGACAATTCCATTCGCCATCCCCCCGGCCCGAGGCTGCCCAGCGGCGACGCCCGTGCTCGATCCTATGACGACGGCGCGATGATTGCAGCCGCGCGCGGAATCGATGGACCGACGGCTTAGTAGCGCCCCAGCATGGCCCCCAGCACCAGATCGGCCTGGCGCAGCGGCGGCGGCTCCTGAACCAGGGCGGAGAAGACGTCGTGCCCCGCCCGGCTCAGCCGGTGCAGATAGCCGTCGGCCAGGCGCGCGGACAGCAGGGCCGGCACCGCCGCCCGCGGCACCTCGCGACGCAAGGCCCGCGCTTCGGCCAGACGCTCGGCAGCAACGGCTGCGACGCGCGCCACCGCGCGGCGCAGGCCGTCGTGCGGCTTCATCTCGAACAGCAGGCCGCGGTCGGCGCCCTCGGCGGCGATGATCTCCTGCGGCAGATACAGGCGCTTCTGCCGGGCGTGGAACGGCAGGGCGCGCATCAGCCCGACCAGCGCCCAGGCGGTGCCGACCGCCGTCGCCGCCCGATGCGCCGTGTCGTCGTGCACGCCCAGCACCTCCAGATGCAGGCGCAGCAGCGGCCCGGCGGTGTCCGCGGCGTAGCGCTCGAGATCGGCGAGGGTCGCCGGCGGCTCGTCCTCCAGGTCGCGCTCGCGGGCATCGAGCACGGTGTCGAAATGGGCCCGGCTGAGATCATTGGCCCAGATCGCGGGGGCCAGCGCATCCAGCACCTCATGCCGCCGCGGCCGGCCGTCATAGATCTCGCCGATCGCATCGCGCCACCATTGCAGCCGGATCTGGCCGAGCAGCGGCTGGCTGACCACCTCGCGCGTCTTCGCCACCTCGATGTTGAAGGCATAGAGCGCGAACAGCGCCGCCCGGCGCGGCGCCGGCGCGAACAGGCAGGTCAAATAGCGGTCGTGGTCGAGGCGGCGAATCTGTTCGCCGTTCTGACCCAGGGAATCGGTGGTCGGCATGGCGGCCTTTATATGCCCGCTCACGGCCCCGACCGCCACCGGAGCTTGCCAGCGCCGGCTCAAGGTTGAAGACTTGGCCACCAAGACATCGAGGGAGGCAACCGATGAAGGCGATCATCGTCGGTGGCGGCATCGGCGGGCTGACCGCGGCGCTGATGCTGCAGGCCCGCGGGATCGGCTGCGCCGTGTTCGAGCAGGCGATCGAGCCGCGGGAGATCGGCGTCGGCATCAACACCCTGCCGCATGCGATCCAGGAGCTCGCCGGGCTCGGGCTGCTCGACCGGCTCGACGCCGTCGCTATCCGCACGCGGGAGCTGCTCTACACCAACCGCTTCGGCCAGATCGTGTGGCGCGAGCCGCGCGGCCTGGATGCCGGCTTCCCGGTGCCGCAGTTCTCGATCCATCGCGGCCGGCTGCACGGCGTGCTGCACAAGGCGGCGCGGGAGCGGCTGGGCGGGGAGATCCACCATGGCCGCCGCCTGGCCGGCTTCGAGCAGACCGAGACCGAGGTGATCGCGCATTTCGTCGACCGCCACGGCGCGCCGGCCGGCACCGCGCGGGGCGACGTTCTTGTCGCGGCCGACGGCATCCATTCGATCGTGCGCGACACGCTCTATCCAAACCAGGGGCCGCCGTCCTGGAACGGCGTCATGATCTGGCGCGGCGCGATCGACTGGCCGGCCACCATGGACGGGCGGACGATGATCGTCGCCGGCGGCATGCAGGCGAAGGTGGTGCTGTATCCGATCGCGCCGGGGACCGCGCCGGACCGGCGGCTGACCAACTGGGCGGTCTGCGCCCGCATCGGCGACGGCAGCACGCCCCCGCCCCGGCGCGAGGACTGGTCGCGGCCCGGCCGGCTGGACGAGGTGCTGCCGCACGCCAAGCGCTTCGCGCTGCCGGAGGCCGACATCGGCGAGATCGTCACGGCGACGCCGGAGTTCTGGGAGTACCCGATGTGCGATCGCGACCCGCTGCCGCGCTGGCGCCACGGCCGGGTCACCCTGCTGGGCGACACGGCGCATCCGATGTACCCGGTCGGGTCGAACGGCGCGTCCCAGGCGATCCTCGACGCCCGGGCCCTGGCCGACGCCCTGGCAGACACCTCGGACGCCGTGGCGGCGCTGGAACGCTACGAGGCCGATCGGCGGCCGAAGACGGCGGAGATCGTCAAGCTGAACCGCAGCGGCGGGCCGGAGGGCGTGATCGACGTGATCGAGCGCCTGGCGCCGGACGGCTTCGAGGACATCGAGGCCGTCCTGCCGCATGCGGAGCGGCAGGCGATCGTTCGCGGCTATGCGACAGTCGCCGGCTTCACGCCCGCCCAGCTGCGCCGCCCGGGCTAGGCAGGCGGCGGCAGAAACTCGACGTCGTGCTTGGCAGCCAGCGCCACCACCGCCTCCGGCGTCTGCTGCGGCAGGTCGTGAATTGCCTGGAACAGCTCGACCAGCCGGCCGGTCGGCGCCACCCAGAACAGCGACTTGGCGATGGCGCCGCTGTTGTTGAAGATGCCGTGCGGGAGGCCCTTGGGCAGGCGCACCAGGTCGCCCACCGTGGCGCTGGCATTGGCGCCGTCGAGCATGAAGTCGAGCTTGCCCTCGAGGATGTAGAGGAACTCGTCCTGCAGCGGATGGATGTGCGGCGGCACGAAAGTGCCGATGCCGAAGGTGGCGTGCCAGGCGAAGCTGTCCGCCGAGATCTGCTTCGGCACATAGGTCTGGCCCAGGATCGACCAGGAGATGCCGTCGATCCCCTTCGCGGCCCCGGTGATTCCGGCCGTCATCGGCTTCATGTCGCGCCCTCCCTGCTGCTGTCTGTGGCTCGCTTCAAGTTTAGACAAGCGGCCGAGTTAAACAACCACAGGGGCGATCTCAGACCGGGATCAGCGCCGCGGCGGCGCGCCGGCCTTCCGAGATCAGCACATTGTAGGTCCGGCAGGCGGCGCCGGTGTCCATCGCGTCCATGCCGATGCCAGCCTCGCGGATCTGCCGCCGCAGCACCGAAGGCAGCAGCGTCATGCGCGGGCCGCAGCCGATCAGCAGCACCTCGACCGGCGGGTCGATCCGCCGCACCGGGTCGAGAGCGGCCACGTCCAGATCCTCGATCCGGCTCAGCGACCAGGGCACCTCGCCCTCCGGCCAGATCAGCATCGGCCCCTGATACAGCGTCCCGGCAACGCGGAAGCCGCCCGGCGGATAGCCGTCGATCATCCGCCGCCCGGGCGGGATGACGGAGGAGATCTCCATGACGCTCCCGCCCCGCTCAGGTCACTTCCGCGACAGGAAGCGGCCAAACCCCTTCGGCTTCTCGGCCTCGACCGGGGCATTGGCGGCGGCCGGGGTCGATGTGTCGTCGTCCGCGTCGGTGGCCTTGGACCCGCCGTTCTTGGCCGGCTCGGTGCGGGCCAGGACGGTGGTCACGGTGCTGCGGATCACCTTGACCCGGACGTTCTCGGCGATCTCGATCGTCAGCTCGTCATCGGCCACCTTCTGCACGGTGCCGACGATGCCGCCCCCGGTGACGACGCGGTCGCCGCGGCGCAGGTTGCCCAGCATGTCGCGATGCTCCTTCGCCCGCTTCTGCTGCGGCCGAATAAGCAGGAAATAGAACACCACGAAAATCAGGATCAGCGGCGCGAACTGCATCAGCATGCCGGCACCGCCAGCGGCACCGGCGTCGGCCGTCTGGGCATAAGCCTCGGAAATCAGCATCTTTCGCTCCACCTCTACAGTCGGGCGCGACTATAGCGGCCGCGGCTGCGGTTGCAATGGAATCCGGACCGTCTGCGCCGCGGCAGGATTGCCTCGGTAATCCTGCCGAACCTGGAAGTTTGCAGGATGGCCAAGCCCGGCCATCCTGCCAGGGCAAGGGAGCCCTGCGGCGGTTGATCTCGACACCGACACGGCACGATCATTAGCGTCGGCGGGCCGAAAGCGAAGGAGACCATCCGGTGGCCGAGCTGGATCCGAGACAACTGCAACTGCTGACCCGCATCGCCGATGCGCTGGAGCGGCTGGCCCCGCCGCTGCCGGCGCCGACCGACCTGGCCAGCGCCGACGCCTTCACCTGGGACGCCGAGCACGGGCGGCTGCTGCCGGTGGCCGCGGTCAGCCGGGTCGATCTCGTCCTCTTGCAGGGCATCCAGCTGCAGCGCGACCTGCTGCTGGAGAACACCCGCCGCTTCGCCAAAGGGTTGCCGGCCAACAACGCCCTGCTGTGGGGCTCGCGCGGCATGGGCAAGAGCTCGCTGGTCAAGTCGGTGCATGCGGCGGTGAACGGCGAGGCCGGCGGCATCCTGGCGCTGGTCGAGATCCATCGCGAGGACATCGGCTCCCTGCCCCGGCTGCTGCATCTGCTGCGCGCCTCGCCCCGCCGCTTCATCCTGTTCTGCGACGACCTGTCCTTCGACGGCCAGGACGCCAGCTACAAGTCGCTGAAGGCGATCCTGGAGGGCGGCATCGAGGGCCGGCCGGAGAACGTCGTGTTCTACGCCACCTCCAACCGCCGCCACATCCTGGCGCGCGAGATGATCGAGAACGAGCGGTCGACCGCGATCATCGCCGGCGAGGCGGTGGAGGAGAAGGTGTCGCTGTCCGACCGCTTCGGCCTGTGGCTCGGCTTCCATGGCTGCAACCAGGACACCTATCTGGAGATGGTCGAGGGCTATGCCGCCGCCTTCGGCCTGGTGATCGATCCCGCGACGATGCGGGCCGAGGCGCTGCAATGGACCATCACCCGCGGCTCCCGCTCCGGCCGGGTCGCCTGGCAGTACATCCAGGATCTGGCCGGCCGCCTGGGCAAGCGGCTGGAACCGGCGAAGTAGGAGGATGGGGGCGGCCTGCGCCGCCCCTTCCGTCAGTTCAGGAACAGCCCGACGCCGGGGGCCAGCGGCAGGCCGATCTCGACCCACAGCACCAGGAAGGCGGTCCAGGCGACCAGGAAGCCGATCGAGATCGGCAGCGTCATCGCTGCCAGCGTGCCGATGCCGGCATCCTTCTGGTAGCGCTGCAGGAAGGCCAGGCAGACGGCGAAATACGGGCTCATCGGCGAGATCACGTTGGTGACCGAATCCGAGATGCGGAAGGCGGCCTGGACCAGGGCCGGCTCCATTCCCACCAGCATCATCATCGGCACGAACACCGGCGCCATCAGCGACCATTGCGCCGAGCCGGAGGTGATGAAGACGCTCATCACCATGGCCAGCAGGACGAAGGCCACCACCAGCGGCGTGCCGCCCAGCCCGCCGGTGTCGAGCAGGTGCGAGCCGTGAATCGCGATCCATTCGCCGAGATTGGTCCAGCGGAACCAGGCCAGGAACTGCGAGATGGCGAAGAACAGCACCAGGGTCGGCGCCAGTTCCTTCACCGCCTCGGCCATGTAACCGGCGACGTCGCGGGCGCTCCCTACCTTGCCGACCGCGGCACCGTAGACCCAGCCGAGCGTCAGAAAGAACACCGCCAGGATGGCGACGATGGCTTCGAGGAAGGGCGATGGCACCAGCCCGCCCTGCTCGTTGCGCAGCGGCGACCCGGCCGGCAGCACCGCGGCCAGCACGACGGCGAGGAAGGCCAGTGCCACCCAGCCGACACGCTTCAGCGCCCGGCTCTCGACCGCGCCGATCGGCTCCAGCGTCAGCACCACGTCGCCGGTGTACTTACCGGCCAGCGGCTCGACGATCCGTTCGATCACCAGCGTGCCGACCAGCGACAGCAGCACCGCCGAGCAGGCGATGAAGTAGTAGTTGTCGAGCGGCGAGACATAGGCGTTCGGGTCGATCGTGTGCGCGGCGCCGGTGGTGATGCCGGACAGGATGATGTCGACCGGGGTGATGAACAGGCTGGCGTCGTAGCCGGCGCCGACCGCGACATAGCCGGTGACGGCGCCGACCAGCGGGTTGCGCCCGATCGCCTGGAAGATCATCGCCGAGAGCGGGATCAGCACGATATAGGCGGCGTCGGAGGCCAGGTGGCTGCACATGCCGACCAGGAAGATGACGAAGGTGGTCAGGTGCCGCGGCGCCTTGATCACGCTGACCTGCATCAGGCTGGCGATCATCCCGACCTTATCGGCCACGCCGATCGCCAGCATGATCACCAGGATCACGCCGAGCGGCGGGAAGTTGACGTAGTTCTTGGCGATCGAGGTCAGGGCGAAGACCAGCCCGTCGCCGGAGATCAGGCTCTGGACCGCGATCTCCTTGCCGGTCTTCGGGTTGATGCCGGCGGCGCCGCCCATCGCCATCAGCCAGGACAGCACGGCGACGACGGCGCAGAGGATCAGGAACAGCAGGAACGGGTGCGGCAGGCGGTTGCCGGCCCGCTCGATCAGGGCAAGGAAGCGCTGCATGCCGGAGCGGCCTTCGGCGGTCGAGGCGGTCATGCTCAGCGGCCCCCCAGCCGGCGTTCGGCGATGGCGGTGAACATCCCGGCGGCGACCGGCAGGATCTCGTCCCGGTAGTCGTAGCGGGGATGGTGCAGATAGGCGCTGTCCTCGCCGTTGCCGACGAAGAAGAAGCAGCCCGGCACCTGCTCCAGATAGAAGGCGAAGTCCTCGGCCCCCATGGTCGGCAGCGAGTCCATCCGGCCGGAGCGTTCGGGGCCGACCGTGTCAAGCGCGGTCGCCAGCACGAAGTCGGTCTCGGCGGCGTCGTTCACCACCGAGGGGATGCGCATGCTCTGCTCGATCACTGCCGTGGCGCCATGCGCCTCGCAGATCTGGGCGATCACCCAGCGCAGCTCCTGGTCGATCCGCTCATACGCGGCAGGCGACCCGTCACGGGTGTTGATCGCCAGCGTCGCCGCCATCGGGATGATGTTGTGGCTGTTGCCGCCATGGAACTGGGTGACCGTGACCACGCCGGATTCCAGCGGCGACAGGCGGCGCGACACCACGCTCTGCAGCCCCTGCACCACGGCGGTGCCGACGAAGATCGGGTCGATCGCCAGGTCCGGCCTCGAGGCGTGGCCGCCCTTGCCGGAGATGGTGACCTCGTAAAGCGAGCTGCCGCCCATGGTCGGGCCGGACTTGGCGAAGACCCGGCCAAGCGGATAGGCCGGGCGGTTGTGATAGCCATAGATCGCGGCGACGCCGTCCAGCACCCCGGCCTCGATCATCCGGGCGGCGCCGAGCCCGCCCTCCTCCGCCGGCTGGAACAGCAGCTTGATCCGGCCGGACAGGCGCATGCCGGCGAGGCCGGTTGCGGCCAGCAGCAGCGAGGCCGTGTGCCCGTCATGGCCGCAGGCATGCATCTTGCCGGGGGCCTTCGAGGCGTAGGGCAGCCCGGTGTCCTCTAGGATCGGCAGCGCGTCCATGTCGGCGCGGAGGGCGATGGTCGGGCCCGGCCGGCCGGTGTCGAGCAGCCCGACCACGCCGGTCTCGGCCACGCCGGTCTCGACCGTGTAGCCGAGGCTGCGGAGCCGCGACGCCACCAGGTCGGCGGTGCCGCGCTCCTCGTATTTCAGCTCGGGGTTCGCGTGCAGATGCCGGCGGGTCGCCACGGCCTCCGCGATCGCCTCGGGCGAAAAGCTGTTCATCGCCATCCCTGTTCAGGTTTGTTCGCCATCCCTGGTATGGACGCGGTCCGCATGCCACAAGCGCTATAATTCGCACAACGGGTTGCCGCTTCGGCAACGGATGAAAGGCCCGGCATGCAGAGCACCGCGCTTCGCTACTTCCTGGAAGTCGCCCGGTCCGGTTCGATCGCGGATGCGTCGAAGCGGCTGAACGTCGCCGGCTCCGCCATCAGCCGGCAGATCGCCAAGCTGGAGCGCGAGCTGGGGGCCGAGCTGTTCGAGCGCCGGCCTCGCGGCATGGTGCCGAGCGCCGCCGGCGAGATCCTGGCCGCCCATGCCCGCCGGTCGATGCTGGACGGCGAGCGCGCGGCCGCGGAAATCCGCGAGCTGCAGGGCCCACACCGCGGCCATGTCCGGCTGGCCAGCTTCGAGGGCTTCGCGATCGACATCCTGCCCGAGGCGGTGGCCGCGTTCCGCCGCGACCATCCGGGCGTGACCTTCCACCTTTGGGTCGGCACCTCCATCGAGATCGCCCGGCGGGTGCAGGACGGCGAGACCGACATCGGCGTCAGCTTCAACCTGGCGCCGCCGCGCGGCGTGGCGGTGGAGCGGATGATCCGCCGGCCGATGCATGCGCTGATGCCGCGCCACCACCCGCTGGCCAATCGGGAGAGCATCACCCTGGCCGAGACCCTGCCCCACCCGGTCGCCCTGCCGGACCCGGACCGGACCCAGCGGCAGCTGATCGACGCCTGCTGCAACCTGCAGGGGCTGGCGCTGGAGCCGGTGCTGTCGACCAACTCGATGGCCGCGCTGCGCCGCTTCAGCGACATCGAAGGCTGCATCCACTTCACCAGCGCCATCCGCGACCCCGGCCGGGTGGAGCTGGGCGAGTTCGTCGCCGTGCCGGTCGCCGACGAGAGCATGACCGACAGCACGCTGCACATCCTGACCATGGCCGGCCGCACCCTGCCGGCTGCGGTGCGCGCCTTCCTCGATGCCCTCCTGGCCGAGCTGGCGCCGGTGGAACGGCCCTAGCTCACGGCAGGTACTTGGTCGGATCGACCGGCGCGCTGTCCTTGCGCACCTCGAAATGCAGCTGCGGCTGGTCGACCGCGCCGGTCTGGCCAACGGTGCCGATGGTCTGGCCGGCGGTGACCGGATCGTCCTTCTTCACCGATAGCGACGCGGCATGGGCGTAGGCGGTGACCAGCCCGTCACTATGCTGGATCAGCACCAGGTTGCCGTAGCCGGGCACGCCGTTGCCGGCATAGCGCACGGTGCCCGCCCCGGCTGCCTTGATCGGCGTACCGGCGGCAGCGGCGATGTTGATGCCCTGGTTCCGCTTGCTGCCGATCGGGGCGTTGTAGCCGAAGATCACCGGGCCGGTCACCGGCCAGGCAAAGCGGCTGGAGGTGCGGGGGGGAGCCTGGGTCGCCGCGGCCGGCGGCGGCACGGTGGTGCTGGCGACCGGCGGCACCGTCGCGGGCGGCGGCTTCGGCACGATCGAGGTCGGGGCGCCGGTCGTCGGCGCCACCACAGTCGGGGCCGTCACGGCGCCGGCTGGCGGAACCGTGCCCGGCACCACCGGCGCGGCGGCACCGCCCGGCGGCGGCAGGCGCTGCACGGCCAGCCCGCTGCCGGTCGACGGCACGGTGTTGAGCGGCGCACCGCCCATCGTCGCCCCGCCGACGACGCCGGTTGTGACGCCGTTGCTCGAAGGCAGCGTAATGGTCGGCGCCGGTCCGGGCACCGATCCCGGCGAACCCGGCAGGCGCAGCGTCTGGCCCGACTGCAGCGCGTAAGGCGGCTGCAACCCGTTCAGCGCGATCAGCGCCGGCATCGACACGTCGTAGCGGCGGACGATGGCGAGCACGTCGTCGCCCGGCTGGACCTGGACGGTCGCCGGCCGCAGCGCGGATTCGTCGGCCCCCGGCGGGACATTGCAGGCTGCGAGGCTCGCCGCGGCGAGCGTCGTCAGTAGGATGGACCGCCATCCTCCCCGTCGGGAAGGTCCGGCAGCAACGGCACGAAGCGAACTGGCCACAGATCCTCCCGCTCCAACCCGGTCTCGGTGCGCGTGAAGCGGACCACGCGCTGGTTCCGCTTCTCGTCGCCCATGGGAATCACGATTATACCACCGATCCCGAGCTGATCCGTCAGCGCCGAGGGCGGCAGGTCGCCGCGATGCGCGGCGGTGACGATGACGCGGTCGAACGGCGCCTGTTCCGGCCAGCCCTTCATGCCGTCGCCCCAGCGCGCGGTGATGTTGCTGATGCGCATGCCGGCGATGCGTTCCAGCGCCAGGTCGAGCAGCGGCTTGTGTCGCTCGATGGTGTAGAGCCGGCGGCAGATCCGTGCCAGCACCGCCGCCTGGTAGCCGGAGCCGGTGCCGATCTCCAGCACCTTGTGCCGGTCGCCGACCTCCAGCGCCTGGGTCATCAGCCCGACCACCATCGGCTGGCTGATGGTCTGGCCGCGGCCGATCGGCAGGGCGATGTCCTCATAGGCCTGGTCGAGGAAGGCGTCGGGCACGAAGGTCTCGCGCGGCACCCGCTCGATCGCGCCGAGGACGCGATGATCCGTGATCCCCGACCGGCGGAGATGCATCAGCAGGCGGATCAGCCGCGGCTCGGCGATCATGGGCAGGCACCGGTCGAACAGGACGAGGCGAGCGGAATGGGCCGAGGCCGCCTCTCTTCCTTGTCCCCCCTACCCCCCTCCCGCAAGGGGAGGGGGGACTCAAAACAAGCTGGTGAGAGAGGTGACTTGAGACCCCGATCCATCCGGCTCTCCAGCTCCACCCCGGCCCTCCTACTTGGCGAAGGCGCCGCGCAGGGACTGGATCGCGGCGGCGTGGTTCAGGTCGAGATGCAGCGGCGTCACCGTGATCCGGCCGGCGGCAATGGCGGACACGTCGGTCTCCGTGCCCTGCAGCGCCTGCTCGGTCCGGCTGGTGCCGATCCAGAAATAGGTGCGGCCGCGCGGATCCAGCCGCTCCTCCAGCACGTCGCCGATCTTGCGCAGGCCGTGCGGCACCACGGCGATGCCGGTGACCGCGTCCGGATCGACCGCCGGGAAGTTGACGTTGACCAGCACCTGGTCCGGCCAGTCGGTGGCGATCGCCTTGCGCGCCACCTCGGCGCCCCAGCGCCCCGCCGTCTCCCAATCCGGGCGGCGGCCATCGGCGAATTGCTGGCTGAAGGCGATGGCGCGGATGCCCAGCAGCGTCGCCTCCATCGCCGCGGCGATGGTGCCGGAATAGGTCACGTCCTCGGCGATGTTCCGGCCGTGGTTGACGCCGGACATGACCAGGTCGGGCCGCTTGTCCTTCATCATGTGGTTGACCGCCAGCAGCACGCAGTCGGTCGGAGTGCCGTCGACGGCGAAGCGCTTCTCCTCGATCTGCCGCAGCCGCAGCGGCCGGTGGATGGTCAGGGAATGGCTGGCGGCCGACTGCTCGGTCTCGGGCGCGCAGACCCACACGTCGTCCGAGAGCTCGCGGGCGATGCGCTCGAGCACCGAGAAGCCGGTGGAGTTGATGCCGTCGTCATTGGCCAGGAGGATGCGCATCGTCAGCCCTTCACTTCGAGAATATCGAGCCCGCCCATATAGGACCGCAGCACCTCCGGCACCTCGATCGAGCCGTCCTGCCGCTGATAGGTCTCCATGACCGCGATCAAAGCGCGGCCGACGGCGACGCCGGAGCCGTTGAGGGTGTGCAGGAAGCGCGTGCCCTTCTCGCCCGCCGGCCGGAACCGGCCCTGCATCCGCCGGGCCTGGAACTCGCCGGTGTTGGAGCAGGAGGAGATCTCGCGGTAGCGCCCCTGCCCCGGCAGCCAGACCTCGATGTCGTAGGTCTTGCGGGCGGAGAAGCCCATGTCGCCGGTGCACAGCACGATGGTGCGGAAGGCGAGGCCGAGCCGCTTCAGCACGGTCTCGGCGCATTCGGTCATGCGCTCATGCTCGGCGGCCGACTGTTCCGGCGTTGTGATGCTGACCAGCTCGACCTTGCTGAACTGGTGCTGGCGGATCATGCCGCGGGTGTCGCGACCGGCCGAGCCGGCCTCGGAGCGGAAGCTCGGGGTCAGCGCGGTGAAGCGCAGCGGCAGCCCCGCCTGGTCCAGGATCTCGCCGGCGACCAGGTTGGTCAGCGGCACCTCGGCGGTCGGGATCAGCCAATGACCGGTGTTGGTACGGAACAGGTCCTCGGCGAATTTTGGCAGCTGACCGGTGCCATACACTGCCTCGTCGCGCACCATCAGCGGCGGCGCGATCTCGGTATAGCCGTGCTCGTTGATGTGCAGGTCGATCATGAACTGGCCGATGGCGCGCTCAAGGCGGGCCAGCGCCCCCCGCAGGACCACGAACCTCGCGCCGGACAGCTTGGAGGCGGCGGCGAAATCCATCAGCCCGAGGCCCTCGCCGAGATCGACATGGTCGCGGGCGGAGTTCAGCCGCCGCGGCTCGCCGGTGCGCCGGATCTCGACATTGGCGCTCTCGTCCGGCCCGTCGGGCACATCGTCGTCGGGGATGTTCGGCAGCTCGGCCAGCCGGGCCGCCAGCGCCGCCTCGGCGTCGCGGTCGGCCTGCTCCAGCTCGCCCATCTTCGCCTTGATCGACGCGACCTCGTCCATCAGCGCCTGGGCGTCGCCGCCCTTGGACTTGACGGCGCCAATCTCCTTCGAGGCGGCGTTGCGGCGGGTCTGCAGCCCCTGCAGCTCGGTGGTGATCTGGCGCCGGCGCTCATCCAGCGACAGCAGCTCGGCCGCGACCGGCGACAGACCCCGCCGAGCCATCCCCTTGTCGAAGGCCTCGGGATGCTCTCGGATGAATCGGATGTCGTGCATCGCGCGCTCGAACTCTGGCAGATCAGGGAATCGTGCGGTGGTTATAGGAGGTGGGCCGGCCGGACGCAAACGGGCCGGGTGGTTGGGAGCCGCCTTTCACATTCATCCTCCCCTCCCCTTGCGGGAGGGAGCAGGGGGAGGGGTTGGTGCAGCCGGGACCGGCGTGCGCCTGATCGGGCTCCAGCCAAACCAATCGCGCGCAGACGCGCGCAGACCCCTCCCCCAACCCCCTCCCGCAGGGGGAGGGGGAGAGTGGAAGGTTGGGCGGTGTTGGCTTCGTAGGTTGGGTTCGCGGCAAGCGAACCCAACAATGGTGCGACGGCGGGATGTTGGGTTCGCGATGCGAACCCAACCTACGCGGTCGGGTCGCAGACGCTTAGCTGCTGTCCGGCTGCGGCGGCTCCGGCATGGGCCGGCCAGTGTCGGACTTGCCCGGCTCGGCGGACCAGTCGTCCTTGGTCTCGCGGTCGGCAGCCTCGGTCTCCCGCGGCGGGACGGGCGTCATCTCGCAGCCCTCGTCCCAGCTCTGCGGCAGCCGGACCGGCGGGTGGCCGATCTTGCGGCAGACCTCCCGCACCAATTCTTCCGCCGACAGCGTGTCCAGCTGCGCGTCGAGCATCTCGTCCT
>NZ_JBFRCU010000025.1:0-80205 GCF_052113205.1 Inquilinus sp. YAF38
CAGCCGAGCGGGGCTCTGGCGGATCCTCATCGTCCTCGCCGTCCTCCGGCGGAATGAAGCCCAGCTCCTCGAGGGCCTCGTCGGCCATCTCCAGCCACTGCTTCACCTGCACCGGATAGCCCCAGCGCCGGCACAAGGCCGCCACCGCGACCTCGGCCCGGCTGGCTTCCACCAGCTCCGCCACCTCCGGCCGCTCCAGCCGTTCGCACACCTCGTCGGCGCGGCGGTCGGCCTCCTCCTCGTCCTTGGACACCTCAGAGGCGGCCGACATCATCGCCAGCCGGACCCGCAACTCGTGCCAGTCCTCCTGCGCCGCCTCGCGCTGCGCCGCAGCCTTGCGCCGCTCGGCGGCCTGACGCGACAGCTTGTCCTTGAGCAGCAGGGTCAGCCGCACGGCACGCGAGACGGTGGCGATCCGCTGGCAGTAGTCGACGCCGGGCTGCGGCGCCGACAGCGCCTCCCGCTGCGTCGCCCGGGCGATCGACATCTGGATCTCGACCAGCTCCGCCACCACGCACAGATCCGCCGCCCGCTCCTCCTGCGGAGCGGCCGGGGCCTCGGTGGTCGAATCGGTCTGCGCCTTGTTCATGGAACATAGCATGAACAAGATCGCCGATTAATACAATTGCACAATGTGTTTACAACGCCGAAGCGATCGCACGGTCCAGCAGCAGGCTGGGCAACCCTGGCGGGCTTCGCTAGGGTCGCGGGCCGCATCGCAGAGAGGGTCCATGCGCATCGCCACCTGGAACATCAACTCCGTCCGCCTGCGCCAGGAGCTGGTGCTGCGCCTGATCGACGAGACCGCGGCCGACATCATCTGCCTGCAGGAGACCAAGACCCCGGACCACCACTTCCCGCACCAGCCCTTCGTCGATCTCGGCTACCGCCACATCGCGATCGCCGGGATGAAGGGCTACAACGGCGTCGCCGTGATCTCGCGCCTGCCTTTCGAGAGCCACGAGATCCGGCACTGGTGCGGCAAGGAGGATTGCCGCCACATCGCCATCCGCCTGCCGGACGGCGTCGAGGTGCACAACCTGTACATCCCGGCCGGCGGCGACGTCCCGGACCCGGCGGTGAACGAGAAGTTCAAGCACAAGCTGCAGTTCCTGGACGAGATGACGGCCTGGTGGCCGCAGAACCGGACCCGGGACCAGAAGATGATCCTGGTCGGCGACCTGAACATCGCGCCGCTGGAGCACGACGTGTGGTCGCACAAGCAGCTGCTGGACGTGGTCAGCCACACCCCGATCGAGGTCGAGAAGCTGGCGGCGATGCAGTCGACGCTGGGCTGGGTCGACAGCGCCCGCACCTTCGTGCCGCCGGACCAGAAGCTGTACACGTGGTGGAGCTATCGCGCCGCCGACTGGCAGCTGTCCGACCGCGGCCGGCGCCTGGACCACATCTGGGTCACCCCGCCTCTGGCCGGCGGGCTGAAGGCCCACAGCACCCTGCGCGAGGCCCGCGGCTGGGAGCCGAAGCCGAGCGACCATGTGCCGGTGGTGGTCGATGTAGAAGTGTAAAGGCGGGCCGGCCTTTAGGGCCGGCCGTCCCCCTCTCTCTGTCATTGCCGGGCTTGACCCGGCAATCCAGTGGATTTCGACAGTCTCTGGATGCCCGGGTCAAGCCCGGGCATGACAGTTGGGGTTTGTCGGTTCGCTCTCACGAACCCAACCCATGGCGTCAACCCGCCAGCGGCCGCCGGTACAGGTAGTACCGCCCGGGCGAGACGCCGTCGGGCTCGGGCAGCTCCTCCCAGCCGGTGCCGGCGAAGCCGATATTGGCGACGACCATGCCGCCCGGTGCCAGGACCGGGCCGAGCAGCGGCGTCAGCGCCGCCGCCAGGGCCCGGTTGGCCATGTCGTCGCCGGTGCCGAGATCGGCATGGATCAGGGCCATGCCCTGCGGATGCGCCGCGACGAAGCCCGGCATGGTCTCCAGCACCTCGCCCAGCACCATGCGGTCGCGCGGCKGGATGCAGCCGGGATGGGCGGCGATATGGCGGTCGAACACCCAGATCGCGCGATCCGGCAGCGTCTCACGCAAATGATCGTAGGTGCGGCCGTTGCCGAGGCCGAGTTCCATGACGTCGCCGGGCAGGCCGGCGATGGCGCGCGCGGCCCAGTCGAGGCAGGCGCGCTGCGCCTGCATCCGGCGGATGAAGCTGTCGAGACGGCTCACGATCCGGGTCAGGCCGTCTGGCGGGCGCGGGCCGCTTCCTTGGTGGTCCGTTCGAGGCGCAGCGCCAGCACGCGCATGATCTCAATCGCCATCTGCGGGAATTCGGTGATCATGCGGAAGAACTGGTCCTTGGCGATGACGAGGGCGGTGACGTCGCTGCGCGCCTGCACCGTGGCGGTGCGCGGCACGTCACAGAGGATGGCGATCTCGCCGACGAAGTCGTTGCGGCCGACCGAGGCCACGGTCAGGGGGCCGGTCTCGGCATCGACGATCACGTCGGCCTCACCGTCGATGATGATGAAGGCGGCGCGGCCCATCTCCCCCTGCCGGCACAGCACCTGCCCCGCGGGGAAGCGGACGCGCTCGCTGGTGAAGGCCAGCAGCTTCAGCTTCGACGTGTCGATATTGGCGAAAAGCGGAATCCGCTTCAGCAACTCGACTTCTTCCGCAAGGCTCACCGATCGGTCCTCCAGCTCCCTGTTCGCATTCTACTCCGCTTCCAGCAATTCATGCAGCACGCTGCCGTCACGGTTGAGCGATTGGAAATCGCCGCGCTCGACGATGCGGCCGTGCCGCACCACGACGATGTCGGCGAACTCCCGGGCCATGCTGGGCCGATGCACGCCCCAGATCAAGCCGCGGTGCGCCCGCAGCTCCCGGATCGCGCGATGGACCCGGCTCTGCGCCACCCCGTCGAGCGACGAGGTGGCCTCGTTCAGCAGCAGCAGGTCGGCGTTCTTCAGCAGCGCCCGGCCGAGCCCGACCTTCTGCCGCTGCACCGCCGACAGCCGGCTGCCGGCGACGCCGACCGAGAAGTCGAGCCCGACCGCGATCACGCTGTCGCGCAGGTCGACCTCGTCGACCACGGTCTGGATCAGGCCCTGCACCCGCTCCGCCGCGTCTGGCCGGCCGTAGCGGATCTTGCCGAACAGGATGTTGTCCTGCAGCGACGCCGCCTCGTTGAACCGCTCGGCATCGAAGAACTCGATATGCCGCCGCAGATCCTGCGGCAGCTCGGCGGCGAACACCTTGCGCGCCTCGAGCAGGCGTTGCTGCAGGTCGGCCTCGAACACGCCCAGGCGGTGGCGGGACGGCACCAGCTTGAACGGAAGCGACAGCAGGCGGGTGCGGTCGGCCGGCCGCAGCGCCGCCGTGCCCTCCTTCTTCGCCCGCATCACGATCGGCTGGAACTCCGGCAGGTCCTCCGAGCCGATGAAGCTGAACTGCTCGAAGAACTCGTGGCCGGGCGGCAGGTCGGCGAACAGTTCGACCATGGTCTCGGCCATCTGGGCGCCGACCTTGATGAACTCCTCCATCAGGCCGGTGCGCTCCAGCACCGACAGCACATACTCGTTCTCGGCCAGCGCGTCGTAGGCGAAGACCGGCCCGACCGGCGTGCCGAACAGCAGGTTCTCGGCCACTGAGGCGGAGCTGTTGAAGCGCTCGGAATCATACAGCTCGACCAGGTCGCCGAGGTCGGTCTCGGCCAGGGTCTTGCGCACTGACACGCGCGCCGCCAGCACCCGGTCGGCGATCTCGGGCGCCTTGTCGGCGTCGATCGTTCCGTTCAGCCCGATGCGATAGACGTCCTGCTCCATGTCGACCGCCTGCAGGATCTCCAGCGCCTTGTCCTGCAGCGCCTCCGGCCCGTCGACCCCGGCCGCCTGGTAGTCGATCCAGTCGGCGTTGATGTCGAAATCGGTGTTGCCGGCCACCTGCGCCTCCGACGCCCGCCGGGCCCGGCGGCGCCTGGCCGTGTCGTCCTCGTATTGCGCCTCGCGCAGCGGCCGGTGGCACAGGCCGTAATACAGGTTCTGGCGCAGCGTGCCGGTGAACATGTAGCTGTGCGCGCCGACGAAGGCGAAGCGGCGGCCGATCACCGCCTCGGCCAGCGTCTCGTAGTCGTGCTCGCCGAGCCGGATCTTGCCGGTGGTCGGCGCGATCAGCCGCGCCATCATCAGCATCAGCTCGTCCTTGCCGACGCCGGCACCGACCAACGCGATCTGGCCGTCGGTCGGGAAGGTGCAGGTCAGCCCCTCGATCACGGTCATGCCGCTGTCGTCGACCAGCGAGACGGCGGAGAAGCTGAGCTCCTTCGGCAGCGGTCCCTCGATCGTCTGGTCGCCGGTGATGCGCTCGAGCGGCAGCAGCTCGGGCGGCTGGAACTGTTCCACCACCTGCTCGTACTTGATCCGGACGTCGGCCTGGCTCTGGTAGTAGTCGAGCAGGTCCTTCCACGGCGAGGCCAGGTCCTTGTAGGCGGCCAGCACCGCCACCAGCGCGCCGAGCTGGATGTCGCCGCGGATCACCAGCCAGCCGCCGATCGCGTAGAAGAAGAACGGCGTCAGCTGGTTGATGAAGTTGTTCAGGAACTTGATGAAGAACTTGCGGTTGTAGATCTCGAACCGGATGTCGTAGATCGTCCCCAGCCGGTCCGAGAAATCCGCCAGATGCACCGCGGTGGCGTCGTTGGCATGCATGTCGGTGATGCCGGAGACGGATTCGCCGATGCGGTCGGCCAGCTTGCGGACGGTGCGCACCCGCTCCTTGCCCAGCTGGTTCACCCGCTTCTGCAGCCGCGGGATCAGCCAGCCCTGCAGCGGGTACAGCGACACCGCCGCCGCGCCCAGGATCGGGTCCTGGACGAAGATGAAGTAGATGTAGACCAAGAGCGTCCCGGCCGACCAGATCGGCTGGACGAAGGCGTCGCCGATGAAGCCGCCCAGCGGCTCGACCTCCGAGGTGATCATCGGGATCATCTCGCCCTGCGAGGTCTTGCGGAAATGGGTCAGCGGGAAGCGCAGGATGCGGCAGTACAGGTCGTAGCGCAGCCGGCGCAGCATGCGTTCGCCCAGCTTGCCCTTGTAGACATTGATATAGAGCTTGAAGCCGCCGTTGACGAACACCAGCACCAGGAACAGGAACGACAGCAGCAGCAGGTATTCGATCCGGTCGAAATGGAAGCCGAAAAACACCTTCGGGAAATCGCCCGCATGCTTGTCGTCGATGGCGCCGTTGACGATCTGCTTCGGCAGATCCAGAGAATAATAGACAAAAGGAAACGAAATCAGCGTGATGATGAGGATATAGACCTGCTCGCGACGGCTGTGCCGCAAGATGAACTTGAAGATATTGGAATCCATCGCGATCCAGGTCCAGCCTCGCCAGGCACGGGCTGGACCATAGCGTGAACTTTCCGCGGCGCAAAGCATGTGACGGCGGTCACGGGCCGCCGCGGGAGCGAAGGGTGCGGGTGACGGGTCCGAAGCCTTCGTGCTAAAAGCGCGCCGGGCGGCAAGGTTCGCCCGCGTGCCCGTTCCGGTCCCAGGTGACAAGGCTGCATGGCGAAGCGTACCGCTCAGGCCAGAGTCCTGATCTACAGCCACGATAGCTTCGGCCTCGGCCATCTGCGCCGCTGCCGCACCATCGCGCACGCCCTGGTGGCGCGGCACAGCGACCTGTCGGTGCTGATCCTGTCCGGCTCGCCGATCATCGGCAGCTTCGATTTCCGCAGCCGGGTCGACTTCGTCCGCATCCCCGGCGTGATCAAGCTGCGCAACGGCGACTACACCTCGCTGTCGCTGCACATCGACATCGAGGAGACGCTGGCGATGCGCGCCTCGATCATCGAGCACACCGCCGCGATCTTCGACCCCGACCTGTTCATCGTCGACAAGGAGCCGCTGGGCCTGCGCGGCGAGGTCAAGCAGACGCTGGAGATGCTGCGCGACCGCGGCACCCGCACCGTGCTGGGCCTGCGCGACGTGATGGACGAGCCGTCGCTGCTGGCCCCGGAATGGGAGCGCAAGAACGTCGTCCCGGCGCTGGAGAGCCTGTACGACCAGCTGTGGATCTACGGCCTGCCGGAGATCTGCGATCCGCTGCAGGACATCGAGCTGCCGGATTCGGTGCGCGCCCGGATGACCTACACCGGCTATCTGCGCCGGCGGGCGCCGACCAACGTGCCGGCCGACGCGGCGCCGCTGGCCGATCCCTACATCCTGGTCACGCCCGGCGGCGGCGGCGACGGCGAGGACCTGGTCGACTGGGTGCTGTCGGCCTATGAGTTGGACCGCACCATGCCCTGCGCCGCGCTGATCGTGCTGGGTCCGTTCATGCAGCGCGAGCGCCAGGCCGAGTTCATGGCCCGCGCCGCCAGGCTGGACGATGTCGAGGTCATCACCTTCGACGCCCGGATCGAGCATCTGATGATCCGCGCCGCCGGCGTCGTCGCCATGGGCGGCTACAACACCTTCTGCGAGATCCTGTCCTTCGACAAACGGGCGCTGCTGGTGCCGCGGGTAAGACCGCGGCTGGAACAACATATCCGGGCCTCCCGCGCCGCCGAGCTCGGCCTGGTCAGCATGCTCGACCAGGACGGGCCGGGCGATCCGGCGGTGATGGTGCGGGCGCTGCGCGCCCTGCCCGGCCAGCCGCTGCCCTCGACCCGCTTCATCCCCGGCCTGCTCG
Source organism: Inquilinus sp. YAF38 (assembly GCF_052113205.1). NCBI lineage: Bacteria > Pseudomonadati > Pseudomonadota > Alphaproteobacteria > Rhodospirillales > Rhodospirillaceae > Inquilinus > Inquilinus sp. YAF38. The sequence goes on from NZ_JBFRCU010000025.1 coordinate 6,655, forward strand.
ACGGGCTCGATGCCGTCGACCGGCTGGCGATGGACGCGATCGATCCGCCCTCATCCTCGATCCGCGCGACAGCCTGAGCCCAGCATGACCGAGAGAGTTCAGAACGACGGCCTGACCGCCATCGTGGTCAAGGGGTATCCGCGGCTGTCGGAGACCTTCATCGCCCAGGAGATCCTGGGGCTGCAGCAGCTCGGCCAGCGCCAGCTGATCGTGTCGCTGCGCCACCCGACCGACACCAAGGTGCACGCGCTGAACCAGCGCATCACCGCGCCGGTGCTGTACCTGCCGGAATATCTGTATCAGGAGCAGCCGCGGGTGGCGGCGGCGCGCGACTGGGCCAGGCGCCAGCCCGGCTACGCCGCCGCCTATGCCGCCTTCCGCCGCGACTACCGGCGCGACCCGACGCCGAATCGCTGGCGCCGCTTCGGCCAGGCCTGCGTGCTGGCGCAGGAGCTGCCGCCGGAGACGTCGTGGATCTACGTCCACTACCTGCACACCCCGGCCTCGGTCGGCCGCTACGCCGCGCTGATCCGCGGCCTGCCCTGGAGCGTCTCGGCCCACGCCAAGGACATCTGGACCACGCCGGAATGGGAGCTGCGCGAGAAGCTGGCCGAGGCCCGCTGGGCCGCCACCTGCACCGCGGTGAACCACGGCTATCTGGCGAAGCTGGCGCCTGAACCGGCCCGGGTATCGCTGGTGCATCACGGCCTCGATTTCAGCCGCTTCCCCGACCCGATCGCCCGGCCGCGACGGGACGGCCGCGACCCGAACGACCCGGTGCGGCTGATCTCGGTCGGCCGCGCGGTCGAGAAGAAGGGCTTCGACCGGCTGCTCGACGCCTTCGCGGCGCTGCCGGGCCGCCAGGCCTGGCACTGGACCCATATTGGCGGCGGCGCCCTGTTGTCGGAGCTGCGGGCCCAGGCGACACGGCTGGGCCTGGCCGACCGGATCGAATGGCGCGGCGCCCTGACCCAGGATGCGGTGCTGGCGGCGCTGCTCGACTCCGACCTGTTCGTGCTGACCGCGCGCATCGCCGCCGATGGCGACCGTGACGGGCTGCCGAACGTGCTGATGGAGGCGCAGGCCACCGGCCTGTGCTGCCTCGCCACCTCGGTCTCCGCGATCCCGGAGCTGATCCTGCATGGCGAGACCGGGGTGCTGGTGCCGCCGGACGACGTGCCGGCAGCAGCCGACGCGCTGTCCGGGCTGATCGCCGACCCGGCCCGCCGCGCCAAGCTGGGCGCTGCCGGGGCCGCGCGGGTGCGGCGCGACTTCGGCTTCGCCATCGGCCTGGCCAAGCTGGCCCGCCGCTTCGGCTTGCCGGGACCCGGATGAGGGTCGCCTTCTACGCGCCGATGAAGCCGCCCGGCCATCCGGTGCCGTCGGGCGACCGGCGCATGGCGCGGCTGCTGATCGAGGCGCTGCGGCGCGGCGGGCACGAGGTCCGCCCGGCCAGCCGGCTGCGCAGCTGGGATCCGGGTCTGGACCCGGCCCGGCCGGCGCGGATCGAGGCGCTGGGCGCCCGCATCGCCGACCGGCTGGCCCGGCGCTGGCAGGCGTCGCCGGAGCGGCCGGATGTCTGGTTCACCTACCACCTGTACCACAAGGCGCCGGACTGGCTGGGGCCGCCGGTGGCCGAGGCGCTGGGCATCCCCTATGTCGCGGCCGAGGCCTCGCATGCGCCGCGCCGGGCCGAGGGACCCTGGGCGGCCGGGCACCGGGCCGCGGCAGCGGCGATCCGCCGGGCCGCGGCGCTGGTCACCTTCAGCGAGCGCGATGCGGCCGGCCTGGCGTCCCTGGTGCCGGCGGACCGGATCGTGCGGCTGCCGCCCTTCCTCGACGCCGCACCCTTCGCCGCCGTGACCCGCCGGCCGGCCGATCCGCCGCGCCTCCTCGCCATCGGCATGATGCGCGAGGGCGACAAGGAGCGGTCCTATGTCCTGCTCGCGGACGCCCTGCGGCGCCTCGGCGACCGGTCGTGGACCCTGGCCGTGGTCGGGGACGGCCCGGCCCGGCCGCGGATCGAGCCGCTCTACGACCCGGCCCGGACCGCGTTCCGCGGCTCAATGCCGCCCGAATCGCTGCCGCAGGTGCTGGCCGAGGCCGACCTGTTCGTCTGGCCGGCGATCAACGAGGCCTTCGGCATGGCGCTGCTCGAGGCGCAGGCCGCCGGCCTGCCCGCGGTGGCCGGGGCGGCCGGGGGCGATGCCGGCGGCGTAGTCCAAATCCTGCGCCAGGGCGAGACCGGGTTGCTTGTGTCGCCGGACGATGCCGGCGCCTTCGCCGAGGCCGTCGCGACCCTGCTGGACGACCCGGCCCGGCGGCATGCCATGGGCCACGCCGCACGCGCCAACATCCTGGCCCGCCACGACATCGCCGCCGCCGCCGTCATCCTCGACCGCACCCTGGCGCGGATCGCCGCCGGACAGGCCCCGGCATGACCCGCCTCCTCGTCCTGCGCCACGCCCCCACCGAGTGGAACGCCGGGCGCCGCATCCAGGGCCGGGCCGACATCCCGCTGTCGGAGGCCGGGCGCGCCGCGGCGGCGCGGTGGCGCCTGCCGGACTGGACGGCCGGCTGGCAGGTGCTGGCCAGCCCGTTGTCCCGGGCGCTGGAAACGGCGCGGCTGCTGGGCCTCGACCCTACGCCGGAGCCGGCGCTGACCGAGCTGGACTGGAGCGGCTGGGAAGGGCTGCGCCTGTCCGACAAGTCCCGGATCGACCCGGCGGAGCTGGCCCGGCGCGAGGCGTTGGGCCTGGACTTCCGCGCCCCGGGCGGCGAGTCCTACCGCGAGCTGCAGGTCCGGCTGGCGCCGCTGCTGCTGCGGCTGGCCGCCGCGGGGCGCGACACCGTGGCCGTTTGTCATCGCGGCGTCATCCTGGCGCTCTATGCCTGCGCCGCCGATTGGACCATGATCGGCGATGCGCCGGACGGGTTGCAGTGGGGCTGCGCACACCTGTTCCGGCTGGACTCTACGGGGGCGCCGGTGATCGAGCGGCTGAACATTTCTTTGGCAGCATGAAGGTTCTGTTCCACGTTCAGCATCTGCTCGGCATCGGCCATGTCCGGCGGGCCGCGGCGATCGCCCGCGCCCTGACCGAGGCCGGCTTCGCCGTCACCGTGGCCCAGGGCGGCTTTGACGTTCCCGGCACCGACTGGGGCGGCGCCGAGGTGGTGAAGCTGCCGCCGGTGCGGTCCGCCGACACCGGCTTCCGCACCCTGCTCGACGCCGAGGACCGGCCGATCGACACCGGCTGGAAGAAGCGCCGCACCGCCGATCTGCTGGCCCTGCTGGCCCGGACCAGGCCCGACATCCTGCTGGTCGAGACCTTCCCCTTCGGCCGCCGCGCCTTCGCCTTCGAGCTGGTGCCGATGCTGGAGATCGCGCGCCGCGCCAGCCCGCGGCCGCTGATCGCCTGCTCGGTCCGCGACATCCTGGTCGACAAGCAGGACCCGGCCAAGGTCGAGGCGATGGCCGACACCGCGCTGGCCCTGTTCGACCTGGTGCTGGTGCATGGCGACCCGGCGGTGATCCCGTTCGAGGCCAGCTTCCCGCCCGCCCCGCGGGTGGCCGGGCTGATCCGCTACACCGGCTATGTCGGCGCGCCCTCGACCCGCGAGGCGCCGCCGGGCGACGGCGTCGACGAAGTGGTCGTTTCGGTCGGCGGCGGCGCGGTGGGCGCCGAGCTGCTGCGCACTGCCCTGGCCGCCCGCGCCCTCTCCAGCCAGAGCCAGGCCCGCTGGCGGCTGCTGGCCGGGCCGGACCTGCCCGCCGGCACATTGGCCGCATTGAGCGAAGCGGCGCCGGAGGGCGTGATCGTCGAGCCGGCGCGGCCGGATTTCCCGAGCCTGCTGGCGCGCTGCCGCCTGTCGGTCAGCCAGGCCGGCTACAACACGGTGATGGATGTGATGCGGGCCGGCTGCCGCGCCGTGTTCGTGCCCTTCGCCGCCGCTGGCGAGACCGAGCAGACCCGGCGCGCGGAACTGCTGGCGGCCCGCGGCCATTGTCTCGTGGTGCCGGAGGCCGGGCTGACGCCGGAACGGCTGGCCCGGGCGGTGGACGACGCCATGGCGGCGCCCCCGCCGCCGCGGGCGGCGCTGGCCCTGGACGGCGCCCGGACCGCGGCGATCCTGCTGCGCGATGCCGCGGAAAGACGGAGCGCCGCGTGAGGGGGATGGAGGATCAGGACATCGCGGATGCAGGACTTGCCGCCCGGCCGCGGGCTGCGGCTATAGTGCCGCTTTCGTCCGCATCATTCCGATTCATGCCCGAACCTCCTGCCCTGCCCCTGCCCGATTCCTGGACCGAGCTGCGGGCCGAGCTGGACCGGTGGGCCGCGCTCGGCCGCCATGCCGCCTTCTGGTGGCGCGACGACGACGCCGTGGCGCCGGGCCCGGCGCTGGACCGGTTGCTGGCCCTGGCCGCGCGCCATGGCCGCTGGGTCGCGCTGGCGGTCATCCCCGCCGGGGCCGAGCCGGCACTGGTCGACCGCCTGGCTGGCACGTCGGCAGTGGTGATCCAGCATGGCTGGGCGCACCGGTCGCATGCGCCGGCCGGCGAGAAGACCGCCGAGCTGGGCGATCATCGCCCGGCCGAAACCGTCCTGGTCGAGCTGACCACCGGCCGAGAGCGGCTGGAGACGCTGTTCGGCGACCGCTTCCGCCCGGTGCTGGCGCCGCCCTGGAACCGCATCGGCCCACAGATCCGCGCCCGGCTGGGCGAGGTGGGCCTCAACATCCTGTCCGGCTTCGGCGCCCGCGACGCGGCCCCCGGCCCGGCGCAGCTCAACACCCATGCCGATCCGATCGACTGGCGCGGCGGCCGCGGCTTCGCCGGCATCGACCGGGCACTGGCGCCGATCCTGCGCCACCTGGCCGACCGCCGGAACGGCATCGCCGACCCCGAGGAGCCGACCGGCCTCCTGACCCACCACCTGGCGCATGACGACGAAGGATGGATCTTTCTCGACGGCCTGCTGAGTCTGCTGGCCCGGCATCCGGCCGCGGCCTGGCCGGCCCCCGACAGCCTGTTCGGAGCCCGGACATGACCGCCCACCGCTATGACATGGCCGAGCTGGGGGGCGACTATGCGCGCGGCGCGGCCGGGCTGGCGCTGACCGCGCTGCCGCTGATCCTGCTGCCGATGCACTGGATCGTCGCCGTGGCCTTCGGCGCCGCGGCGCTGGTGTTCCTGGCCTTCCTGCTGCGCACCTGGCTGCGGCACCGCAGCGTGATCGAGGTCGACGGCCAGGGCATCGTCGCCCACGGCCCGCTCGGCACCCGCATCGCCTGGCGCGACCTGTCCGGCTTCCGGCTGCGCTACTTCTCGGTCCGGCGCGACCGGCAGCGCGGCTGGATGCAGCTGGACCTGCGCGGCAGCGGCCGGCGTCTCAGGGTCGAATCCACCATCAGCGGCTTCGACGAGATCGTGTCGCAGGCGCATGACGCGGCGATCGCCAAGGCGCTGCCGATCGACGATTCGAGCCAGGCCAACCTGATGTCGCTCGGCGTCGTCGCGCCCCAGGCCGGGCTGGCCGAACGCTGGGGCCTGCGTCCTGCAGCCGATGGGCCCGCGGCCGACGAGCCTGCCTCCGATGGGCCCAAGCAATGAGGGGTCCGCCGCGGTGACCGATATCCTGCGACTGGACGGTCTGCGCATCGGCTTCGCCGTGCCCGGCGGCACGCTGGAGGCCGTGCGCGGCGTGTCGCTGCGGGTGCCGGCCGGCAAGACGGTCGCCGTGGTCGGCGAAAGCGGCTCCGGCAAATCGGTGCTGGCCCAGTCGGTGATGGGCATCCTGCCCGGCAACGGCCGGGTCACCGGCGGCAAGATCCTGTTCAGCGACCCGGACAAGCCGGGTACGGTCGTCGACCTGGCCAAGCTGCCGCAGGAAAGCCCGGAATACCGCGACATCCGCGGCGGCCGGATCTCGATGATCTTCCAGGAGCCGATGACCTCGCTGTCGCCGCTGCACACGGTCGGCAACCAGATCGTCGAGGCGGTGCGGCTGCACCGGCCGGTCGGCCCGACCGAGGCGCGCGACCTGGCCCGCGAGATGCTGCGGCTGGTCGGCTTCCCCAACCCGGCCCGGGCGCTGAAGACCTACCCGTTCGAGCTGTCGGGCGGCTTGCGCCAGCGCGCCATGATCGCCATGGCCCTGGTCTGCCGCCCCGCCCTGCTGATCGCCGACGAGCCGACCACCGCGCTGGACGTCACCATCCAGGCCCAGATCCTGAAGCTGATGCAGGACCTGCAGGCCGAGCTGGGGATGGCGATCCTGATCATCACCCACGACCTCGGCATCGTCGCCAACATCGCCGACGAGGTGGTGGTGATGTATCGCGGCGAGGTGATGGAATCCGGCCCGCTCGGTCCGATCTTCACCGATCCCCGCCACCCCTATCTGAAGGCGCTGCTGCGGGCGGTGCCGCGCTTCGACATGGGGCATGAGCGGCTGATGCCGATCCGCGAGATCCGGCAGGCCGACGGCCATATGATGGGGACCGAGACGAAGGCCTGGACCGAGGCGGCGGAGGCCGCCGGCCCGCTGCTCAAGGTCGAGGGCGTGTCGAAGACCTTCGCCATCCGCAACAGCGGCCTGTTCGGCGGCGGCCAGGAGGAGCGGATCATCGCGGTCGACGACGTCTCCTTCACCATCCGCCGCGGCGAATGCCTGGGGCTGGTCGGCGAATCCGGCTGCGGCAAGACCACCCTGTCGAAGATCCTGATGCGGGCGCTGACCCCGGACGAGGGCAGCATCCGCTTCAACGACCACGGCAAGCCGCTCGACGTGCTGGCGCTGGAGGGCCAGGACCTGAAGGCGTTCCGTCCGCGCATGCAGTTCATCTTCCAGGATCCGTTCAGCTCGCTGAACCCGCGGATGACGGTGTTCGACATCCTGACCGAGCCCCTGACCATCCATGGCATCGGCAACCCGGCCAAGCGCAAGGCGATCGCCAAGGAGCTGATGGAGCTGGTCGGGCTCGACATCCGCCACCTGCAGCGCTACCCGCACAGCTTCTCCGGCGGCCAGCGGCAGCGCATCGGCATCGCCCGGGCGCTGGCGCTGCGCCCCGACCTGGTGATCTGCGATGAGCCGGTCTCGGCGCTGGACGTCTCGATCCAGGCCCAGATCCTGAACCTGCTGAAGGACCTGAAGGCCCGGCTGGGCCTGACCTATCTGTTCATCAGCCACAATCTCGCGGTCGTCGACTACATCGCCGACCGGATCATGGTGATGTGCCGTGGCCGGGTGGTGGAGCTGGCACCGCGCGCCTCGCTGTTCGCCCAACCGGTGCATCCCTACACCAAGGCGCTGCTGGCCGCGGTGCCGGCCCCCGACCCGTCGCGGCGGTTGGACTTCGCGGCGCTGATGGATGGCCGGGCCTCCGACCCCGGGGCGTGGCCGGCGCCGTTCACCCTGGGGCCCGACAAGCCGGGCCGGCTGGTCGAGGTCCATAGGGGCCATTTCGTCCGCGCCACCGAGATGCCCGCGCTGGAGCTGGCGTCGTGATCCGGCTGCTCCGGCTGATCGCCCTGCTGCTGGCCGCCGCCGCGCTGGCCGCCCCCACGCTGGCCAACGACCTGCCGCCCCTGGTCGAGACGCCGGTCTATGCCCAGGACGTCGCCGCCGGCAAGCTGCCGCCGGTGGCGCAGCGGATCCCGCAGGTGCCCTGGGTCGTCGACATGGCGGCCGAGAACAAGGAGCCCGGACAGCCGGGCGGCGAGATCAGCTGGATGGTCGCCCGGGGCCGCGATCTCCGGGTCATGAACACCTACAGCTATGCCCGGCTGGTCGGCTACGGCACCGACTTCAAGCTGCATCCGGACATCCTGCTGTCCTACGACGTGCAGGACGAGAAGGTGTTCACCCTGCATCTGCGGCCCGGCCACAAATGGTCGGACGGCCAGCCCTTCACCAGCGACGACTTCCGGTTCTCCTGGGAGGACGTCGAGCTGAACAAGGAGCTGGAGCCCTACGGCCCTGACACGCGGCTGCTGGTCGACGGGGAGGCACCGAAGGTCGAGTACCCGGATGCCCTGACCGTGCGCTACTCCTGGTCCAAACCGAATCCGGAATTCCTGACCTCGCTGGCCGGGGCCGCGCCGCTCTACATCTACGCGCCGGCGCATTACCTGAAGCAGTTCCACAAGAGATACGCCGACCCCAAGGCGCTGGAATCGCTGGTGCGGCAAGCCGGGATGCGCAACTGGGTCGCGCTCTACAACCTGCGCAGCAAGCTGATCGATTCGGCCAATCCGGACCTGCCGGTGCTGGAGCCGTGGGTCAACACCACCCGTGCGCCGGCCGAACGCTTCGTCTTCGTCCGCAACCCCTATTATCACCGCATCGACAGCCAGGGCCGGCAGCTGCCCTATCTCGACCGGGTGATCGTCAACATCGTCGCGCCTTCGCTGATCCCGGCCAAGGCCGGGGCCGGCGATGCCGACCTGCAACAGCGGGGCCTGCGCTTCGACGACATCAGCTTCCTCAAGGCCGGCCAGCAGACCGGGCACTACAAGGTACGGCTGTGGCCGACGGCGCTGGGCTCCGAGGTGGCGCTGTATCCGAACATGAACTGCAACGACCCGGATTGGCGCGCCCTGAACCGCGACGTGCGGGTGCGCCGGGCCCTGTCGCTGGCGATCAACCGCGACGAGATCAACCAGGTGGTGTTCTTCGGCCTGGCCCGGCCGAGCCAGAACACGGTGCTGCCGGAATCGCCCTATTATGATCCGGCCGAGGCGACGGAGTGGACGCAGTTCGACCTGGGCAAGGCCAACGCCCTGCTGGACGAGGCCGGGCTGGGCAACCGCGACAGCGACGGCATCCGCCTGATGCCGAACGGCCGCCGGATGGAGATCGTGGTCGAGAGCACCGGCGAGCGCAGCCTCGAAGCCGACATCCTGCAGCTGATCAAGGACACCTGGGCCAAGGTCGGCGTCGCCCTCTACACCACCCAGTCGCAGCGCGACGTGTTCCTGCAGCGGATCTTCTCCGGCGACACGGTGATGTCGGTGTGGACCGGCATCGACAATGCCCTGATCACCCCGACCACCGCGCCGGCGGAGCTGGCGCCGGTCGACCAGAACTGGCTGCAATACCCGAAATGGGGCCAGTACCTGCAGACCAAGGGCACTGCCGGCGAGAAGGCGGACGAGCCCTTCGCCCTGCAGCTGCTGGCGCTGTATGACGAATGGCGCAACACCACCGACGACGACCGCCGCGACGCCATCACCCGCGAGATGCTCCGCATCCAGTCGGACCAGGTCACCTCGATCGGCACGGTGCAGGGCGTGCTGGCGCCGATCGTGGTCAAGACCCGCGTGCACAACGTGCCGGAGAAGGCCATCCTGTCCTGGGATCCCGGCGCGCATTTCGGCATCTACCGGCCCGACACCTTCTGGGTGGACCCATGACAGCGGGCACGGTCCTGGCACAGGGGGCAGGGACACCATGCTGAGCTATATCGCCCGGCGCCTCCTGGTGATGATCCCGACCCTGCTCGCGATCAGCTTCATCAGCTTCGCCATCATCCAGGCCCCCCCCGGCGACTACCTGACCACCATGGTCAATGAGCTGCGCAGCCGCGGCGAGTCGATGAACCCGGCCCAGATGCAGTTCATGCGCGAGACCTACGGCTTCGACCAGCCCTTCCTGCTGCAATATCTGTCCTGGCTGGGCAACTGCCTGCGCGGCGATTTCGGCTGGTCGTTCGAGTACAACATGCAGGTGACCGCGGTGGTCGGCGACCGCATGTTCCTGACCATCCTGCTGACCATCGCCACCACGATCTTCATCTGGGTGGTGTCGTTCCCGATCGGGATCTATTCGGCAACGCACCAGTACAGCATCGGCGACTACGGGCTGACCTTCCTGGGCTTCCTCGGCCTCGCCACGCCGAACTTCCTGCTGGCCCTGGTGCTGCTGTACCTGGCCAACCAGTGGTTCGGCATCTCCATCGGCGGGCTGATGGACCCGAAATACCTGGACCAGCCAATGAGCTGGGGCAAGTTCGTCTCGGTGCTCGAGCATCTCTGGGTGCCCGTGATCGTGATCGGCACCTCCGGCACCGCGGCGATGATCCGGCGGCTGCGCGCCAACCTGCTGGACGAGCTGCAGAAGCAGTACTACGTCACCGCGCTGGCCAAGGGCATGAAGCGGCGCCGGGCGCTGCTGAAATACCCGCTGCGCATGGCGCTGAACCCGTTCATCGCCGATATCGGCAACATCCTGCCGCACCTGATCTCCGGCGCCACCATCGTCTCGGTGGTGCTGAGCCTGCCGACCGCGGGCCCGCTGCTGCTGTCGGCGCTGCAGAGCCAGGACATGTATCTCGCCGGCTCCTTCGTGCTGTGGATGGCGGTGCTGACGGTGATCGGCACGCTGGTCTCGGACTTGGCGCTGGCGGTGCTGGATCCCCGCATCCGCCTGTCGGGAGGGGCCGTGAAATGAGCGACGTCCCCCGCGAGCCCCAGCACTACGTCAACCCGGCGCCCTGGGACCCCTATCTCGAGGCGCCGCTGACGCCGCAGCAGGAACGCTACTTCCTGGCGTCGCAATGGCGGATCATGTGGTGGAAGCTGAAGCGCCACCGCCTGGCCGCGATCTCCGGCGTGGTGCTGCTGCTGGCCTATCTCTCGATCCTGGTCAGCGAATTCCTGGCGCCCTACGGGCTGGACAGCCGCCACACCGGCCACATCTATGCGCCGCCGCAGCAGGTCCGGTTCTTCCACGAGGGCAGCTTCGTCGGCCCCTATGTCTATGGCTACCAGTACTCGCTCGACATGGATTCAATGCGGCGGGTCTACACCGAGGACCGCGCGCAGCCGCAGCCGCTGCGCTTCTTCTGCCATGGCGACGCCTATCGGTTCTGGGGGATGTTCGAGGCCGACCTGCACCTGGTCTGCCCGCCCGAGCACGGCACTTTCTTTCTGTTCGGCACCGACCGACTTGGCCGCGACATGCTGAGCCGCATCCTCTACGGCGCCCGGATCTCGCTGACCGTCGGGCTGATCGGCATCACCGTCAGCTTCATTCTCGGCATCACCATCGGCGGCCTGGCCGGCTATTACGGCGGCTGGATCGACAACGTCGTCAACCGGCTGATCGAGGTGATCCAGAGCTTTCCGCAGCTGCCGCTGTGGATGGCCCTGTCGGCATCCCTGCCCGTGACCTGGAGCCCGATCCTGGTGTTCATGGGCATCACCATCATCCTCGGCCTGGTGGAATGGACCGGCCTGGCCCGGTCGGTGCGGTCGAAGCTGCTGGCGTTGCGCGAGGAGGATTTCTGTGTCGCCGCCCAACTGATGGGCGCGCAGCCGCCGCGGATCATCTTCCGCCACCTGCTGCCGAGCTTCATGAGCCACCTGATCGCCTCGGCCACCCTGACCATCCCGGGCATGATCCTGGGCGAGACGGCGCTGAGCTTCCTCAACCTCGGCCTCCGGCCCCCGGTCACCAGCTGGGGCGTGCTGCTGAACGAGGCGCAGAACATCAACGTCGTCGCGCTCTACCCCTGGCTGCTGATGCCGGTGCTGCCGGTGATCATCGTGGTGCTGGCCTTCCAGTTCTTCGGCGACGGCCTGCGCGACGCCGCGGACCCGTACCGGTAGGGAAGGTCTGTATTGCAATTTGCGCTACAAGCAGCTAGATTGCGGCAGGAGACGCCGATGACGAACAAAGCCGAGCGCAAGGAACACCCGATTTCGATGCGCCTGCCGGAGGCCGACATCGCGATGATCGATCGCGCCGCCGGCCTTCGCGGCCGGTCGCGCACGGATTTCGTGCGCGACGCAGCCGTCCGTGCCGCCGAGGATGTGCTGATGGAGAACCGGCTGATCCGCATGACGCCGGAGGGTTTCGCCGATTTCATGGCGGCCCTGTCCGCGCCGGCCGGCCCGGTGCCCGAGATGGTAGAGCTGATGAGGCGACCCGCGCCGTGGGAGCCGGGCGGCGTCGCGAAGCGCTGACCCTTGCCCCTCTCGGCCCCCGAACCGCTGACCGCCGCCCACGACCTATCCGAGTTCTCCTGCGGCAAGTCCGGCCTCGACCATTGGCTGAGGACCCGGGCGCTCGCCAATCAGGAGAAAGGCTTCACCGCCGTCATGGTGGTTCACGAGGCGGGCCACGTCGTCGGTTATTACGGCCTCGCGCCGACCGCGGTCGTTCCGAACCTGCTGCCCCGACCCATCCGCACAGGCCAGCCACCCGATCCCGTGCCGTGCCTGCTGCTCGGCCAGCTCGCGACCGACATCGGCTGGGCCGGGCGCGGCATCGGCACGGGCCTGGTGACGCACGCCCTCGAACGCTGCGTGGCGGCAGCGGCACTCATTGGAGGTCGCGCGCTCATGGTCAGGGCCATCGACGATGAAGCCGCGGCATTCTGGCGACGGCGGGGCTTCCTGCCGTCGAGAGACGACCCGCTCGTACTGTTCCGCTCGATCGCCGATATCGCCGCGTCGTTGGCTGAATCGCGACGCTGAAAGGCCCCGCGCACGCCCTCAGAGATACGCCAGCGGCTGTGAGGCCTTCTCGAGCCACAGGCTGGTCTCGGGCGTGCCGTCGCGCAGCGGCAGCTGGCCGATCACGGTGCGGGACACCGCCTCGGCCATCCGCGTCGCCGCGTAGTGGCTGGCGAAGACCGGCTTAAAGCCGCCGCCGGTCAACAGCGCCGCCACCACCTGCTGCTCGTTGTAGCCGCGCCAGCCCCATTCGGCGGGATAGGGGTCGGGCAGGCAGATGTCGTGGATGTGCACCAGAACGCCCGGCGCCAGGCAGGGCAGTACCCGGTTGACCAGGAAATCCACATCCGTGCCGGGCATGGCGATGTGGCTCGAATCGATGAACAGGATGTCGCCTTCGGCCAGGTCGCGATACGGCTCGGTCCCGGCCTCCTGCACCGTCTGCTCGAGATGGGTGATGCCGAGATCGGCGATCGCCGCCCGCGGCGCCGGGTCGATGGCAGTGAACTCCATCGCCAGGTCGCCATCGACCGCCGCCCGGATCATGAAGCGGGTGGAGTGGCCGGAGCCGACCTCGACGATCCGGGCCGGCTGCCGCGCCCGTACCATGGCGTAAGCCGCGGCGGCGTCGAGCCGGGCGAACCAGCCCTGGTTCCAGCGCGGCTGCGGCGGCGGCGAGTCTCGCTCGGTCGCGCCGATCGCCAGCAGGCCGTCGCGATAGCCTTCGATGACGTCGAGCACGGCCTGGAACACCGGCTCGGAGGCGCGGAACAGCGCCTCGTGCCCGGCATAGGGCAGGAGCGTGTCCGGCACCTCGTCGGCATAGCTGCAGGGGATGAAGAAGCCCTTCGGCTGGCGGCCGAACAGCGTGGCAAGGCCCAGGCGCCAGCGTCGCAGGCGGCGGCCGAAATCGGGAGGAACGGTACTCAAGGGTGCAACGTCATGCCTTCATGCGCGACCAGCGTGCCGGGACGCCGGCGGTCCGCGGCATCCGCGATCCGGTCCAGGAACGCGTCATCGTGATTGGGATCGTGGTGGAACAGCACGACCCGGCCGACATCAGCCGCATCCGCGAGCTTGAGTGCCTCCTGCCAGGTCGAATGGCCCCAGCCGACGAATCTCGGATACTCCTCATCCGTGAACATGGCGTCATACACCATGATGTCGGCGCCGCGAACGAAATCGGCGATGACCTGGTCCACCCCCTCCGGCCGGTGCTCGGTGTCGGTGATGATGCAGATGCTCTTGCCCCCGACATCGATGCGGTAGCCGCAGGCGAGATTCGGGTGGTTGAGCCAGCAGGTGCTGAGCTTGATGCCCGGGAAGGGCTCCATCGGGGTGCCGCAGTCGAAATCGTGATACTCGCAGTCCTGGAAAACGCCGATCGGCACCGGGAACAGCGGCGCCATCATCGTCTCGCACAACACCGAATAGATCGATTTGTTCTGCGGTTTCAGGTGGCCGGCCCAAAAACGCACCTTGCGGCCCTTGGCGTAGGCCGGCTTGAAGAACGGCACGCCGCAGACATGGTCCCAATGGGTATGGGTGAAGAAGACGTCGACATCCGGCCGCCCCTCCTCCATCAGCCGGTGGCCGAGGTCGCGCAGGCCGGTGCCGCCATCGATGACCAGGAGGTCGTCGCCGCGCCGGATCTCGATACAGCTCGTGTTGCCGCCGTAGCGCATGTTGCAGGAGGCCGGGCAGGCGATGCTGCCGCGAACACCCCAGAACCGGAGCATGAGGTCGCTCGTTTTCGCCATAGGCGCGTCAGTCTGACTCTCGGCGCGCGGGAAACCATCCGTCACGTCCGAGGACGCCGGCGGAGGAAACTGTCGCGCACCGAGTCGCACGAGTCGAGAAAAAAGGTCTTTTCGACATATTGATGGTGAAACACGGCCGGAACCCCGTGTCTGTGTCGCCCGTCACAGGATGAATCACCGGACTCACGGCCCTTTCTCCTCGCCCGGCCCCTGCCCGCCCAGGGCATAGCCGCCGGGGACGGTCAGCAGCAGCGCCGGCCGGGCCGGGTCGGCCTCGATCTTGCGCCGCAGACGATAGATATGGGTCTCCACCGTGTGAGTGGCGACTCCGGAGGCATAGCCCCACACGGCGTCGAGCAGCGCGTCGCGCGGCACGGTGGCGCCGTCGTGCCGGCGCAGATGGCGCAGGATCGCCGCCTCCTTGGCGGTCAGCCGGATCTCCCGCCCGTCGGTCGTATGGGTCAGGCGCAGGCCGGTGAGGTCGAAGCGGTAAGGGCCCAGATCGGGGTCGGGCCGGGCTTGGCCACGCCGCGCCAGGGCGGCGCGCAGGCTGTTCAGCAGGACGCCGATCCGGATCGGCGGGCGCAGCGTCGCATCGGCATCGGCAAAGCGCTCGGCCCGATCGCCGATCGCCAGGATCGGCCCGGCGAGGCCAGAATCGCGCAGCCGGCCGCACAGTGTCTCGGGTCCCAGCTTGGCTCCCCCGTCGTCGACAATCGCGTCGTCGATGATCGCGGCGGCGAAGTCGCCGCCAACGACCGCCACCTCGGCCGCCGCCGCCTCGGACACCACCGTCGCGGCGAAATCGGCCGACGTCGCGAACTGCTCGCCCAGCAGCGCGCGCAACGCACTGTTGCCGCAGGCGAGAAGAAGCCGTTTCCTGGCGTCGGGCGTATCGGATGCGATGGCCATCGGTGGCAATCTAGCACGGTCCGCAGCGATGGCGACCGAGAGGAGGCGAAGCGGTGCAGGTGGTGGTCTCGGCCGAGGGATGGATCGAGTGGGGTGCCGGCCGCAGGGCCTGCGCCCTGGGCAAGGGCGGCGTGCGGCCGGACAAGCGCGAAGGCGACGGGGCGACGCCGACCGGGCGGTTCCCGCTGCGCCGGGTCCTGTATCGGCCGGACCGCGGCCCCGCCCCCGCGACCGCCCTGCCCTGCGCCGCGATCGCGCCCGGGGACGGCTGGTGCGACGACCCCGCCGATCCGGCCTACAACCGCCCGGTCCGCCTGCCCCACCCCGCCCGACACGAGCGGATGTGGCGCGACGACGCCCTCTACGATCTGGTGATCGTGATCGGCCACAATGACGACCCGCCGGTCGTCGGCCTGGGCAGCGCCGTGTTCGTCCATCTGGCCCGGCCCGACTGGGGCCCGACCGAAGGCTGCGTCGCCCTCGCCCGGGCCGATCTGCTCGAGCTGCTGGCCGCGGCCGCGCCCGGCGATGCGCTGGTGATCAGGCAGCCGTAGGCGAGGGCGTGACCCGGGTGCCGAACAGGGCGGTGCCGACCCGAACATGGGTGGCGCCGTAGCGCACTGCGGTCTCGAAATCGTCGCTCATCCCCATGCTCAGCACCGGCAGGCCGAGCCGTGCGGCCAGGTCGGCCAGCAGCGCGAAATGCAGCGCCGGCGGCTCCTCCACCGGCGGGATGCACATCAAGCCACGAATCGAGAGGCCGCAGTCCCCGGTGCACAGCCGGTAAAGGCCCTCGGTCTCGCGCGGCATCACGCCGGCTTTCTGCGGCTCCTCACCGGTGTTGACCTGGATCAGGCAGTCGAGCGTGCGGCCGGTCGCCGCCATCGCTTCGGCCAGGCTGCGCGCCAGCTTCGGGCGGTCGACCGTCTCGATCACGTCGAACAGCCGCACCGCGTCCTTGGCCTTGTTGGTCTGCAGCGGCCCGATCAGCCGCAGCTGCAGGTCCGGCCGGACCGCGCGTCGCTCGGCCCAGCGGGCTTGCGCCTCCTGCACCCGGTTCTCGCCGAACACACGCTGGCCGGCGGTGAGCGCGGCCTCGATGCGGTCCTCCGGTTGGACCTTGGAGACGGCGACGAGGGTGACCGCGGCGGGGTCGCGGCCGGCGGCCCGGGCGGCGGCCTCGATCCGCGACCGGAGCGCGGCGATCGAGTCTGCGAGTGTGTTGGTCGTCATGCCGCCAGAATCCGGCACAACCATGCGGGATTGCAACGCCCGCGGCACGAGCAGGCGGCAGAGTCCGCGGGTGTGATGGCCGTCATACTGCGACAATCCGGCACGCCGATGCGCAATTGCAACGCCGCGAGCCGCAGCGCGGCTTGGCGCCGCAGGGCCTTAACAGGCACGCGGCTCCGCGCCGCGGTGCCGGACAATCCCCTGTCTACCTGCGTTCTGACCGATGGCTTGCACCCGCTTCGCTTCCCGCAGGAACGTTCTAGAGGCGTGTTGCAATGGAACCACAGGTCCCAGCTTTTGTGACTTCTGTGCAACTTGCGGATTGTCGGCTGGCATGGCTGCCCCGTATAACCTGCAGATCGACGCCATTCGCACCTTGGCTGTGGTGTCGTCTTCGAGGGGACATCTAAGGGACATCACGGCCGCTCGGCCGCGTTAGGAGGTTAGGAATGAAGAAGATTCTGCTGGGTGGGACGGCGTTGGCCGCTGCCGCTCTGGTCGTGATGCCGGCGTTGGCGGCAGACAACCCGGTGACGTCCGGTTTGAGCATGAAGATCAGTGGCTTCGTTGCCTGGGAAGCCGGCCTGATCATCGGCTCGGATGACGACAACCGCGACCGCGAATACGACTTCAACTCGAACGGCCGTCTGCAGTTCGACATCAAGAACGTCACGGATTCCGGCCTCGAATACGGCGCCCGCATCCGTATGAACAACGTCAACCGCCGCCAGGACGTCACGGTCGACCGCCAGTACGTCTATTTGAAGGGCGATTTCGGTACCGTCACCTTCGGTGACTCGCCGCAGGTGGCCGGCGACTTCGGCTACTTCTTCGCGCCCGACGACATTCTGAACTCGCAGGGCGGCTACGGCGACAACCTGGACGGCAACTATCGCTACGGCGGCGCCGACTTCTTCTCGCTCGATCCGACCTACCATTCGGGCCTGGATAAGAGCACCAGCATCAAGTACGCCTCGCCGAGCCTCGGCGGCTTCATCTTCGCCGTCGGCTTCACCCCGGTGATCTCCGGCGACAAGAACCTCAGCAACGGCACCCAGGGCCGGGCCGATCTGTTCGACGGCGGTCAGATCTTCGAGGACGCGATCAGCGCCGGCATCGGCTATGAAGGCGAGTTCGACGGCACCAGCGTCAAGGTCCGCGGCACCGCCAGCTACGCCAACGGCATCGACCACCACTGGGATCTCGAGACCTACAGCGCGGGTGCCCAGGTCGGCTTCGGCGGCATCGTCGCCAGCCTCGTCTGGGTCGGCACGCCGAGCGGCTTCAACGCCGGCGCGACCGACAAGAACTTCGACACCGTCGGCCTCGGCCTCGGCTACAGCCTGGGTGCCCTCAACTTCGGCCTCGGCTATGCCTACACTTGGGCTGACAAGGGCAACGGCCTGTCGGGCTCCGACGACAAGGGTTCGGACCTGAAGGACAACCACGTCGCGGCCGCGACCGTGAACTATAACCTGGCGCCGGGCCTGAACACCTACGCCGAGGTGATTTACGAAATCCAGAACTTCCGTCTCACCAACGGCAACCCGACCGACACCAGCTGGGAGCAGGCTGTCTTCCAGACCGGCATCTCGGTCGCGTTCTGATCGAACCGATAAAAAGCTAGCCTTCGAGAAGGGAGCGGCTATCATGCCGCTCCCTTTTTCTATCTGGCCCCGCCCATGCCGCCGAGAGTCCTGATCGCCCTGGCGACGGTTGCCCTGTCGCTCGCCGCCTGCTCGTCCGACGAGGGCATCAAGGTGGCTCCCAGCCCGGAGCTGGGCCCGTCCCGCGAGCGGACCCCGGGGGAAAATCAAAGCATCTTCGGCTCGGGAGGGCTGACCTTCGGCGCCGGTGCGGACCGGAACAAGGATCTCGGCGAGGGCGCCGTCCTCGGCGTCAACGCCTATCTGTGGCGGGCCAGCCTCGACACCGTGTCCTTCATGCCGATCACCAGCGCCGACCCGTTCGGCGGTACCATCGTGACCGACTGGTATACGGCGCCGAACGCGCCCGGCGAGCGCTACAAGCTGAACGTCTACATCCTGGGCCGCGAGTTGCGGTCCGACGGCGTCCGGGTCAGCGTGTTCCGCCAGGTCCAGGGCCGCGGCGGCTGGGCCGACGCCCCGGCGCCGACGACCATGGCGAGCGCGCTCGAAGACACCATCCTGACCAAGGCGCGGCAGCTGCGCATCACCGGGCTCGAGCAGTCGACCGCCCAGTGAGTTTCGCCGCAGGGCAGAGGGGCTTCCGGGCGCCGCGGGATTGATCCCCGGCGCCCTTTCCTTGTAAATGCCTGGGACGGTTTCGCTCCCCGTGGCGAAGCCGCAGAGATTCGTGTTTGCAGGACGCCCGCCCCCGGGCGCCCGGCCAGGCTTTCCGGCACAGAGCATCGAGATGTCCCGCTACAACCACCGAGAGACCGAAGCGCAGTGGCAGGCCGTGTGGCGGGAGCGCGGCACCTTCCGGCTCGAGACGCTGGGCGACCGGCCGAAATACTATGTGCTGGAGATGTTCCCCTATCCGTCGGGGCGCATCCATATGGGCCATGTCCGTAACTACACGCTGGGCGATGTGGTGGCGCGGCACCGCCGGGCGTTGGGCTTCGACGTGCTGCATCCGATGGGCTGGGACGCCTTTGGCCTGCCGGCCGAGAACGCGGCGATCGAGCGCGGGGCCCATCCGGCTGCCTGGACCTATGAGAATATCGCGGCGATGCGCGGCCAGCTGCAGTCGATGGGGCTGTCGCTGGACTGGAGCCGCGAGATCGCGACCTGCCACCCGGACTACTACCGCCACGAACAGAAGATGTTCCTCGACTTCCTGGCGGCGGGCCTGGCCTACCGCAAGGAATCCTGGGTCAACTGGGACCCGGTCGAGAACACCGTCCTGGCCAATGAGCAGGTAATCGACGGCCGCGGCTGGCGCTCCGGCGCCCCGGTCGAACGGCGCAAGCTGAACCAGTGGTTCCTGCGCATCACCGAATTCGCCGACGACCTGCTGGCGGCGCTGCCGACGCTGGAGCGCTGGCCCGAACGCGTGCGGCTGATGCAGGAGAACTGGATCGGCCGGTCGGTCGGCGCCCGCGTCACCTTCCCGCTGCAGGGCAGACCAGAGGGAGAAGGCAGCGGGCTGGAGATCTTCACCACCCGGCCGGACACGCTGTTCGGCGCCAGCTTCTGCGCCGTCTCGCCCGACCACCCGCTGGCCGAGGAGATCGGTCGCGCCGACCCGGCGGTGGCCGAGTTCGTCGCCGAATGCCGCCGCAGCGGCACCAGCGAGGCGGCGATCGAGACGCAGGAGAAGCGCGGCATCGACACCGGGCTGCGCGCTGTCCATCCGCTGGACCCGAGCCGCACCGTCCCGGTCTATGTCGCCAATTTTGTGCTGATGGAATACGGCACCGGCGCCATCTTCGGCTGCCCGGCGCATGACCAGCGCGATTTCGACTTCGCCCGGGCCTATGGCCTGCCGATCATCCCGGTGCTGTGGCCGGCCGGCGAGGGGCGGCCCGACGGTACTGCCCTGGCCGAGGCGATGGTCCTGACCGATGGCGTCTACGCCTACGAGCTGGGCCCGCTGACGCCCGATCGCCCGGTGTCGGTGGCCGAGGCCAAGGACATCGCCATCGCTGCCCTGCAGCAGCGCCAGGCGGGCGAGGGGACGGTGCGCTACCGGCTGCGCGATTGGGGCGTGTCGCGCCAGCGCTACTGGGGCTGCCCGATCCCGATCATCCACTGCGACAAGTGCGGTATCGTGCCGGTGCCGGAGGACCAGCTGCCGGTGACGTTGCCGGAGGACGTGACCTTCGACCAGCCGGGCAATCCGCTGGACCGGCACCCGACCTGGAAGCACGTCGCCTGCCCGAACTGCGGCGGCGAAGCCCGGCGCGAGACCGACACCTTCGACACCTTCTTCGAATCCTCCTGGTACTTCGCGCGCTTCTGCTCACCACGGGCCGAGGGCGCCTTCGACCGCGCCGCGGTCGACCGCTGGCTGCCGGTCGACCAGTATGTCGGCGGCATCGAGCATGCGGTGCTGCACCTGCTGTACTCACGCTTCTTCGTCCGGGCGCTGAAGCGCTGCGGCTATCTGGGCATCGACGAGCCCTTCGCCGGGCTGTTCACCCAGGGCATGGTCACGCACCAGACCTATCGCGACGCCCACGGCGCCTGGCTGTACCCGACCGAGGTCGGCCGCGACGAGCAGGGTGTGTGGACCACGCTGGCCGGCGGCGCGCCGGTCACCGCCGGCCGCATCGAGAAGATGTCGAAGTCCAAGCGCAACACGGTCGACCCGCAGCTGATCATCGACACCTACGGCGCCGATGCGGCGCGGCTGTTCATCCTGTCGGACAGCCCGCCGGAGCGCGACATGGAGTGGACCGAGGCCGGGATCGAGGGCGCCTGGCGCTATCTGCAGCAGCTGTGGCGGCTGGTCACCGAGGCCCCGGTGGCACTGCCCGCGGCCGGGTCGCCGCTGCCGAACGGCTTCAGCCCCGCGGCCGAAGGGCTGCGCCGGGCGCTGCACAAGACCATCGCCGGCGTCGGCGACGATCTGGAGCGGTTCCACTTCAACAAGGCCGTGGCCCGCATCCGCGAGCTGACCAACCTGGTCGCGAAGATCGACGGGACCGGGCAGGGCGAGGCATGGGCCCTGCGTGAGGCCTTCGATGGCGTGGTCCGGCTGATCGGCCCGATGGTGCCGCATGTCGGCGAGGCGCTGTGGCAGCATCTGGGCCATGACGGCCTGCTGGCCGACGCGCCCTGGCCGAAGGCCGACCCGGCGCTGCTGGTCGACGACACCGCCAAGATCGCAGTCCAGGTCAACGGCAAGCTGCGCGCCACCATCGTGCTGCCGCGCGACGTGGACGAGGCGACGGCGCGCGAGGCCGCGCTGGCCGACGCCAATGTCGCCCGGGCCCTGGAAGGCCGCACCGTCCGCAAGGTCATCGTCGTCCCGAACAGGATCGTCAATGTCGTCGGCTAAGTCCTGGGCTCACCGCGCAGCGCCGCTGCTCCTGATCCTCGCGCTCGGGGCCTGCGGGCTCAGGCCGCTCTACGGCACCAACTCGGTCGGCGCGGCGATGTCCGACCGGCTGGGGCAGGTCAATGTCGGCATCATCGGCGAGCGGTCGGGCCAGATCCTGCGCACCGAGCTGATCCGCATGCTCAACCCGCAGGGCCGTCCGGCCCAGCCGGCCTACGACCTCGGCGTGTCGCTCGCCGAATCGCAGCAGGACGTGAACCTGATCAGCGACCTGACCACGACCCGCAAGAATCTGACGCTAACGGCCAGCTTCGTGCTGACCGACCGCAAGACCGGCCAGCCGGTCTTCTCCGATTCGGTCAGCGAGATCACCAGCTTCAACATCCTGGCGGACCAGTACACCACCCTGGTCGGCGAGCGCGATGCCCGCGAACGGGCGCTGCGTTCGGTCGGCGAGGACATCCGCACCCGTCTCGCGCTCTATTTCGACCGCCACCCGTGAAGCTGCCGCCGAACCGGATCGACGGCTTCGTCCGGCGGCCCGATCCCGGCATCCGCGCGGTGCTGCTGTACGGCCCGGATGCCGGGGCCGTGCGCGATTATGCCGACACGCTGGCGCGCGGCGTGATCGACCCGCCGACCGACCCGTTCCGCGTCGCCGAGTTAGCCTCGGCCGAGATCGGCCGCGACCCGGCGCGGCTGGTCGACGAGGTGTTCGCCCTGTCGCTGATCGGCGGCCGCCGCCTGGTGCGGGTGCGCGACGCGTCCGATGCCGTCGCGCCGGCGCTGGAAGCCGTGCTGAAGGGCGGCGAGACCGACACGCTGGTGGTGCTCGAGGCCGACGAGCTGACGCCACGCTCGGCCCTGCGCAAGCTGGCGGAAGGGGCGGACCGCGCGGCCGCGATCGCCTGCTACATGCCCGACGAGGAGGCGATCGGCCGCTTCATCCATCGCCTGCTGGCCGAGGCCAAGGTCTCGGCCGATGGCGAGGCCGAGCAGCTGCTGGCCGCGTCGCTGGTCGGGGACCGCCAGATCGCCCGGCGCGAGGTCGAGAAGCTGATCGCCTATGTCGGGGAGGGTGGCCGCGTCGATCTCGAGGCGGTGCGCGCCTGCATCGGCGACGCCACCGAGCGGTCGCTGGACGACCTGGCCATGGCGGTGGCGGATGGCGATCTGCCGACCCTCGACCGTGCCCTCAACCGGCTGCTATCCGAGGGCGGCGAGGCGGTCGGCATCCTGCGCGCGGTGCAGCGCCATTTCCTGCGGCTGCACCAGCTGGCGGTGATGATCGACAGCGGCGACGCGCCGGACGCGGCCATGGCGGCGCTGCGGCCGCCGGTGTTCTTCAAGGCCAAGGCCGCGATCCGCGGCCAGGCCCGGCGCTGGAACCAGGGCCAGATCGGCGAGGCGCTGCGCCGCCTGATCGAGGCCGAGGCGGAATGCAAGCGCACCGGCCGCCCGCCGGAGACCGTCTGCGCCGCGACGCTGCTGCGCATCGCAAGAGCCGTGGCGCGGAAAAACTGAATGATTTCAGTCAGTTATTTCTATACCGGCGCTCTGCACCCCTCCCTTCTTCGTCATTGCGAGCGTAGCGAAGGAATCCAGGGCCGTTTGGCGTGACTCCTGGATTGCTTCGTCGGCTTCGCCTCCTCGCAATGACGGCGAGGGGGCGACGGCAGCAAGCCGCCTTAATTCTCCTTCGTGCCCCGCAGCCGCATCAGCAGGGCGCCGAACTGGTCGAGGTTGCTGTACTGGATGTGGATCGTGCCGCTGGTGTTGTCGCGGGTGTCGATCTTCACCTTGAAGCCCAGCCGGGTCTCGATGTCCTGCTCCATCGCCACGATGTTCGGGTCCCGCGATACCGGCCGGGACGGGGCAGGGGGTTGCTCGCGGGCGTCGCGGGCCAGCTGCTCGGTCTGACGGACGTTCAGCCCCTTGGCGATCACCGTCCGCGCCGCCGCCTCGGGGTCCGGGCAGCCCAGCAGCGCCCGGGCGTGGCCGGCCGTCAGCAGGCCCTCCTGCAGCTGCGCCAGCACCGTGTCCGGCAGGTCGAGCAGGCGCAGCGTGTTGGCGATGTGGCTGCGGCTCTTGCCCACCGCCTGGGCCACATCCTCCTGGGTCAGGCTGAATTCGGCGAGCAGCCGCTGATAGCCCTCAGCCTCCTCCAGCGCCGTCAGGTCCTGGCGCTGGACGTTCTCGATGATCGCGATCTGCAGCGCCTCGCGGTCCGACATCGGCCGGACCACCACCGGCACCTCGTGCAGCTTGGCCTTCTGCGCCGCGCGCCAGCGGCGCTCGCCGGCGATGATGTGGTAGCGGTCGGCCTTGCCCTCGACCGGTCGCACCAGGAGGGGCTGCAGCACGCCCTGGGTGCGGATCGACTCGACCAGCCGGTCCATTTCCGCCTCGTCGAACTTCCGCCGCGGCTGGAACGGGCCGGGGCTCAGGAACTCGACCGGCAGGCTGCGCGGCGCCCGCGGCTCTCCGCCCGCGCTGGCGGCGGCGATGTCGGCTTCCTCGGCCTCGCCGAACAGGGCGTCGAGGCCGCGGCCCAGGCTGGGGCGGCGGCGATGGCTGCTCTCGGCCGCGCTCATGCCGCGCTCCTCTGCTCTTCGCGTTTCAGCATCTCGGAAGCGAGATGGACATAGGCCTGGGCGCCGGAGGAGGCGAGGTCGTAGACCAGGACCGGCTTGCCATGCGACGGCGCCTCGGAGACACGGACGTTCCGCGGGATCACCGTCTCATACACCTTGGCCCCGAGATGCTGGCGCACGTCGCGCGCCACCATGTCGGAGAGGTTGTTCCGCCGGTCATACATGGTCAGCACGATCCCCTGCATCTCGAGCGCCGGGTTGAAGGCCTTGCGGACGCGCTCGATCGTCCGCATCAGGTGGCTGAGTCCCTCCAGCGCGTAGAACTCGCATTGCAGCGGCACCAGCACGGCATCGGCCGAGGTCAGCGCGTTGAGGGTGAGGAGGCCGAGCGAGGGGGGGCAATCGATCAGGATGTAGTCGTAGCCGTCGGCATGGGGCCTGAGCGCGCTGCGCAGCCGGTATTCGCGCCGCACCGCCTCGACCAGCTGGACCTCGGCGCCGGCCAGGTCGACCGAGGCCGGGATCAGGTCGAGGCCCGGCACCTCGGTCGGCACCGCCGAACCGGCGACATTGGTGGTGCCGAACAGCAGGTCGTAGGAGCCGACGCCGCGCTTGGCCCGCGGCAGGCCCAGGCCGGTGGAGGCGTTGCCCTGCGGGTCGAGGTCGATCACCAGCACGCGCTTGCGCACGGCGGCGAGGGCGGTCGCCAGGTTGATCGCCGTGGTGGTCTTGCCGACTCCGCCCTTCTGGTTGGCGACGGCGATGGTGCGGGTGAGACGGGCCGTGTCGGCCGCCAAACTCATGGTTGTCAGGTGGGCGTCGTCAGCCACGGGCGAACCCCTCGATGCGGATGAGCACGGCGTCGGGATCGGTCCGGCTCGGATGGAGGTCTATGGTCATCTTCGATGATGCAGGCAGGGTGGTCAATTCGGCCTCGGCGCCACGACCCTTGGGAAAGAGCGCGACGGTGTGCGGGCCGGCGAATCGGGCAGCGTGGTCGAGCAGGATGGGCAGGGCGGCCAGGGCACGGGCGGTCACCACATCGGCCGGGAAGGGCGGCACCTGCTCGATCCGCCTGGCATGGACAGTCACCGGCACCCGTGTTTCACGTGAAACGGCGCGCAGGAACTCGGCCTTGCGCTGGTCACTCTCGATCAGATGGGTCTCAAGCCCGGTCGCCAGGGCCAGCACCAGCCCGGGAAAGCCGGCACCGCTGCCGAGATCGACCAGCACCTTGGCGCCGTCCGGGATCAGCGGCACCAGCTGCAGCGAATCCGCGAAATGCCGGCGCCGCACCTCGGGGAGGGTCGAGGGCGCGACCAGGTTGATCGCTCCCTGCCACTTCCGCAGCAGCGCCTCATAGCAGTCGAGCTTTTCGGAGAGATCCGGGGGAAGTGGGCCGGACGAAAACACCTTCGTCATGACGCGAAGCGGCGAGGAGTAGCGCATTGCCTCTCCCGCTTCCCAATGCCGTCATTGCGAGGAGGCGAAGCCGACGAAGCAATCCAGGGGCCGATGCGTGGGGCCTCTGGATTGCTTCCCCCGGCTCGAGGCCGGGGTCGCAATGACGATTTGGGAGGGGAAAGGCGACTCTGATCAGGCAATGGCACGCCGGTCCTCCCCCTCGCGCCGGACATGCTTCAGCAGGGCCACCAGCGCCGCCGGGGTCACGCCGGGCAACCGGGCTGCGGCGCCGAGGGTCGGCGGCCGCGACCGCTTCAGGATCTGGCGGGTCTCGGCCGACAGGCTGCCAATGGCGTCGAAGTCCAGCTCCGCCGGCAGGGCCAGCCCCTCGTCGCGGCGGAAGGCGCGGATGTCGGCCTCCTGCCGGTCGAGATAGCCGGCGTATTTCGCCTCGGTCTCGATCTGCTCCGCCACTGCCTCCGGCCACGCCGCCAGTTCCGGCCAGATGCGGGCGAGGGCGGGCAAGTCGACGCCGGGATAGCGCAGCAGGTCCATGCCGTCACGGCGCACGCCGTCCTGGTTGACCGCAAGGCCGTGCCGCCGCGCCTCTGTCGGGGTCAGGGACAGGGCGCGGATCCGCTGCCGCGCCGTCTCCAGCGCCGCCGACTTGCGGGCGAACAGATCCTGCCGGTCCGCCCCGACGCAGCCGGCGGCGATGCCGCGGGCGGTCAGGCGCTGGTCGGCATTGTCGGCGCGCAGCACCAGCCGGTACTCGGCGCGGGAGGTGAACATGCGGTAGGGCTCGGGCGCGCCTCGCGTCACCAGGTCGTCGATCATCACGCTGGTATAGGCCTCGGCCCGGTCGAGCAGCAGCGGATCGTCGCCGGCCACGGCGCGGGCGGCGTTCAGCCCGGCCATCAGCCCCTGGGCCGCCGCCTCCTCATAGCCGGTGGTGCCGTTGATCTGCCCGGCCAGGAATAGCCGCGGCACCGCCCGCAGCATCAGCGACCGGTCGAGCTGCCGCGGATCGACGAAGTCGTATTCGATGGCATAGCCGGGGCGCAGGATGACGGCCTTTTCCAGCCCCGGAATGCCGCGCACCAGCCCCTCCTGCACGTCGCGGGGCAGTGAGGTGGAGATGCCGTTGGGGTACACTGTCGGGTCGTCCAGCCCTTCCGGCTCGAGGAAGATCTGGTGCCGCTCCTTGTCGGCGAAGCGCACCACCTTGTCCTCGATCGAGGGGCAGTAGCGCGGGCCGACGCTGTCGATCTGGCCGGAATACATCGGCGCCCGGTGCAGGTTGGCGCGGATCAGCGCATGCGACGCCGGGGTCGTGTAGGTGATGAAGCAGGAGACCTGCGGCACCGTGATCCGGTCGGTGAGGTCGGAGAACGGCACCGGCGGGTCGTCGCCCTTCTGCTCCTCCAGCGCCGCCCAGTCGATGGTGCGGCCGTCGAGCCGCGGCGGGGTGCCGGTCTTCAAGCGGCCGAGGGTGAGTCCGAGCCGGTGCAGCGTCCCGGCCAGGCCGATCGACGGCGCATCGCCGACCCGGCCGGCCGGGCGCTGCTCCTCACCGATATGGATCAGCCCGTTGAGGAAGGTGCCGGTGGTCAGCACCACGGCACCGGCGCCGAGCGTGCGGCCGTCGGCCAGCACCACGCCGGAGACGGCGCCGGCCGAATCGAAGTCCAGGTCCTCGACCGAGCCGGCGAGGAGATCGAGGTCGGACTGCTCGGCCAGCACCGCCTGCATCGCCTGGCGGTACAGCTTGCGGTCGGCCTGGGCGCGTGGCCCGCGCACCGCCGGGCCCTTGCTGCGGTTGAGGATGCGGAACTGGATGCCGGCGCGGTCGATCACTCGACCCATGACGCCGTCCAGCGCATCGATCTCGCGCACCAGATGGCCCTTGCCCAGGCCGCCGATGGCCGGGTTGCAGGACATCTCGCCGATCGAGTCGAGCCGCTGGGTGACCAGGGCCGTGCGCGCGCCGAATCGTGCCGCCGCCGCCGCCGCCTCGCATCCGGCATGGCCGCCGCCGACCACGATGACATCATACTGTTCCATGGCGGCGGACTTTACGGAGGCGACGCCGCAGGGTCAAATGCGCCCACGCGAAAGCGGTGGTGTTTCACGTGAAACACGCGGGGCGGAGCCGCAGACTTGAAGGTAAGGTGTTTTGCCATTACCTGTGAACGAGACTGCCTCGTGAGGCCGCAATGACGACTTTGACGATTACCGCAAAAGGGCAGGTCACGCTGCGGAAAGACCTGCTGCAGCACCTCGGCGTGGAGCCCGGCCAGAAGATCGAGGTCGACAAGCTGCCCGACGGACGAATCGAGGTAAAAGCGGCCCGAACCACGGGAAGCATCGACGACTTCATCGGGCTTCTTGCGGGCAAGACCAGGAAGGTCGCGACTATCGAGGAGATCGACCGGGCTGCCGCTGCCGGATGGGCTGGCGAGGAATGAAGATCACCGCCGACACCAATATCCTCATCCGCAGCGTCATCGGCGACGATGCCGGGCAAGCCCGCACTGCCGCAAAGGTGCTGAAAGACGCCGAACTGATCGCGGTCGCACTCGCAAGTCTGTGTGAGTTCGTCTGGGTGCTGCGGAAGGTCTATGGCGTGAGCCGATCCGATATCGCCGCTGCCCTGCGCGCCCTCATCGGCACCAGGAACCTGGTCGTCAATCGGCCCGCGGCCGAGGCCGGCCTCGCCGCGCTCGAAGCCGGCGGCGACTTCGCCGATGGCGTGATCGCCTTCGAAGGAAGCTGGCTCGGCGGCGGAACCTTCGTGTCCTTCGACAGGAAGGCCGTAGAGGTGCTGACCGAACAGGGCCGATCGGCCACCCTGCTCGCCTGACCCTTCCGGGTGTCGCTTGCCGCGCTGCATGTGGAACGTCAGGGCCAAGGGAGATATCGCCCATGCTGTCCATCCTCTCCACCCTTGCCGCCGCGATCACAGGGCTCGCCGCCGCGCTGACGACTCCGATCGAGGGGCCGTCGACGGCGCGGGCCGCCGCGCCTGACGTGCAGTTGCGCTTCGCCGAGAGCGACCCGAAACACGGCCTGACCCGAGTCGAGGACGCCACCGGGCGGGTCCTCTACCTCTGGCCGGAGACCGTGCTGTCGACCATCGACATCGCCTCGGCCACGGCCCGGACCGATCCGGTATCGGCGACCCCGGTCGTCGAGCTGACGCTGACCGCGGCCGGCCGCGACCGCCTAGCCCGGGCCACGACCAACAATGTCGGCCGGATCCTGGCCGTGCTGGTGGACGAGGCGCTGATCACGGCCCCTGTCATCCGCGAGCCGATCCTCGGCGGCCGGGTGCAGATCAGCGGCCAGATGACCATGGCACAGGCCACCGACCTCGCCCTCCTGCTGCGCGCCGCACCTCGCGACCGCTCCCTTGCCGAAGCGCTGATGGGGCGCCTCAATCCGCCGTGACAGGCGGGCGATGTTCGACGTGAAAGGCTTTGGTTCGAGCCGTCCGCAATGGATTGCTTCGCTTCGCTCTCATGACGAGGACGGGTCGAGGGACTGCACTCCCCATCCGTCATTGCGAGGAGGCGAAGCCGACGAAGCAATCCATGCCTGCGCCGAGGAAGACGGCCTCGGCCTGCGCCGTTCCACGTGAAACATCTCACTTGCCGATGCAGAAGCTGCCGAACAGCAGGTCGAGCATGTCCTCGACATCGACCCGGCCGGTGATCCGGCCGATCGCGCGCAGGGCCAGGCGCAGATCCTCCGCCGCCAGTTCGGGCAGCGGCGCGGACGGGACCCGGGCCAGGGCGTTGCGGGCATCCTCCAGCGCGGCGCGGTGACGGGCGCGGGTGAGGGCGGGGGATCCGTCGCCGGTCAGCCGACGCTCCACTGCGTCGGCCAGGATATCGAGCAGCCGGTCGAGGCCGGCACCGATGCGGACGGACAGAGGAATTTCGTCCGCCGCTCGCGGTGTATCCGGAGCGCGATCGATCTTGTTGACGACGCGGATCGTATCCGGCCCGGGACCGAGCGCCGGGTCGGCGGATATCGGCTCGCCGGCATCGCGGATGACCAGCCGCAGGTCGGCCTCGGCAGCGCGGCGGTGGGAGCGGCGGATGCCCTCGGCCTCGATCTCGTCGGCCGTATCGCGGAGGCCGGCGGTGTCGGCCAGCACCACGGGAAAGCCACGCAGGTCGAGCGCGACCTCGACCACGTCCCGCGTCGTGCCCGGCCGGTCGGAGACGATCGCGACATCGCGCCTGGCCAGCGCGTTCAGCAGGCTGGACTTGCCGGCATTGACCGGACCGAGGATGGCGATGTGCACGCCCTCGCGCAGCCGCTCGCCGCGGCCGGCATCGTCGAGATGGGCGGCGATCGCGTCCGACACCTCAGCCACGATCCGCTCCGCCTCGGCCGCCAGCTCCGGCGGCAGGCCCTCATCAGGGAAGTCGAGCGCCGCCTCGGTCATTGCCAGGGCCCGCATCAACGCGGAACGCCAGCCCTCGTATAGCGCGCCGAGCGCGCCGCCGAGCTGGCGCAGCGCCTGCAGCCGTTGGGCCCGGGTCTCGGCATCGACCAGATCGGCCACCGCCTCGGCTTCGGTCAGGTCGAGCTTGCCGGCCAGGAAGGCGCGCCTGGTGAACTCGCCGGGCTCGGCGGGACGCAGGCCTTCGATCCAGGACAGCGCCTCGATCATGCCGCGGGTCACCGCCCGGCCGCCATGGAGATGCAGCTCGACCACGTCCTCTCCGGTGTAGCTGGCCGGCCCCGGGAACCAGAGGACGAGGCCGCGGTCCAGCGCCGCGCCGTCAGCCGGGTCGCGCAGCTCCGCCAGCGTCGCCAAGCGAGGGGAGGGCAGGGGGCGGCCGGTTAGCGCCTGCAGCGCCGGCCCAGCGCCAGAGCCGGAGATCCGAAGCACCGCCACCCCGCCGCGCCCGGCGGGGGTCGCCGGGGCAAAGATGGTGTCGCGGGTGGTCATCAGGCCGCAATCCACGCGGTGGGTGTTTCACGTGAAACACCCACGCTCAGGACTTGCCTCCCTTGCCACCGGTCATGCCCTGCCAGAAGGCGCGCTGCAGCGTCTCGAAGCCCTCCATGCTGGCCGGCAGCCAAGTCTTGAACAGCGCCTCCGGCTCCATCGCCGCCAGGTTGGCGCGCATCCGGTCCTCCAGATCCTTCATCAGCGCCTGCTGCATCGGGCCTACATCCGGCAGGCCGAAGAAGGCCCGCGCCTCCTCTGGCGTGCATTCGATATCGATCGAAACCTTCATCGGGATCCTCCGGCGGTGTTGGCGGCGTTATCCTGGCAGGAGAGTATAGCGTCCGGCGCCAGCGCCATAACACAGCGGGATATCGACATGCCGAACCGCCTCGCCCAGGAGACGAGCCCCTATCTGCTGCAGCACGCCGACAATCCGGTGGACTGGCGGCCCTGGGGTCCGGAGGCCTTCGCCCGGGCCCGGGCCGAGAACAAGCCGGTGCTGCTGTCGGTCGGCTATGCCGCCTGCCACTGGTGCCATGTGATGGCGCATGAGAGCTTCGAAGACCCCGCCATCGCCGCGGTGATGAACGAGCTGTTCGTGTCGATCAAGGTCGACCGCGAGGAGCGGCCGGATGTGGACACCATCTATCAGTCGGCTCTGGCGATGCTGGGCCAGCAGGGCGGCTGGCCATTGACCATGTTCCTGACCCCGGATGGCGCGCCATTCTGGGGCGGCACATATTTCCCGCCGACCAGCCGTTGGGGTCGTCCCGGCTTCACCGACGTGCTGCGCGGCCTGTCCGCCGCCTATGCCACCGAGCCGGAGAAGGTGACCAGCAACGTCGCCGCCTTGGCCGAGGCCCTGGCCAAGCAGTCCGAGAACCAGCCCGGAGCCGGGCTGGGCCCGGAAGTGCTGGACCAGGTGGCGAAGCAGCTGGCCGGGCAGTTCGATCCGGTCTGGGGCGGGCTGCGCGGTGCCCCGAAATTCCCGCAGCCGGGACTCCTCGAGCTGCTATGGCGCGGCTGGCGCCGGTCGCGGCAGCCGGCTTGGCGTGATGCCGTGCTTCGCAGCCTGACGGCGATGAGCCAGGGCGGGATCTATGACCATCTCGGCGGCGGCTTCGCCCGCTACTCCACCGACGAGGAATGGCTGGCGCCGCATTTCGAGAAGATGCTGTACGACAACGCCCAGTTGGTCGACCTGCTGACCCTCGCCTGGCAGGAGACGGGCGATCCCCTGTACGCCTCCCGGGTCGAGGAGACGGTCGCCTGGATCGAGCGCGAGATGATTGCCGAAGGTGGCGCCTTTGCCGCGACGCTCGACGCCGACAGCGAGGGCGAGGAGGGCCGCTTCTATGTCTGGAGCGAGGCCGAGATCGACGACGTACTCGGCGGGCGCTCGGCCGCGTTCAAGCAGGCGTACGACGTGACTCCCGACGGCAATTGGGAAGGCAAATCCATCCTCAACCGCCGCCGCGATTCAGCGCTGCGAGATGCCGAAACCGAAGCCGCACTCGCCGCGGATCGTGCCGTACTCCTCGACCGTCGCGGTGTACGCGTACGGCCCGGCTGGGACGACAAGGTGCTGGCCGACTGGAACGGGCTGATGGTCGCGGCGCTGGCCCGGGCGGCCCAGGCTTTCGACCGGCCGGACTGGATCGGGCTGGCCGAGACCGCCTTCGCCGCCGTGGTCCGGCAGCTCGGGCAGGGCGATCGCCTCGCCCATGCCTGGCGTCGCGGCAAGGCCACCGCGCCCGGGCTGCTGGAAGACTATGCCGATATGGCCGCGGCGGCGCTGGCGCTGCACGAGGCGACCGAAACCCCGGCCTATCTCGAACATGCCAAGCTGTGGACCGCGGTGCTCGATCGGCATTTCTGGGATGGCGGCCGCGGCGGGTACTTCCTGACAGCCGATGACGGCGAGGCGCTGATCGTGCGCACCAAGAGCGCGTACGACGCCGCAGTTCCGTCCGGCAACGGCACCATGCTCGGCGTGCTGACGCGGCTGCATCACCTGACCGGCGACCGGCTGTACGCCCTGCGCGCGGACTCCCTGATCGCGGCCTTCACCGGCGAGCTGCAGCGCAATTTCATCCCGCTCGCCACCTGGCTGAACCGGGCCGAGGACCGGATGGCGCAGCTGCAGATCGTGGTCATCGGCCCCAGGGACGATCCCGCCACCCAGGCGCTGTTGCGGGCCGTGCACGGCCGGTCGCTGCCGGGCCGGATGCTGCAGCGGCTTGACCCCGGAGCGGCCCTGCCGGACGACCATCCCGCCGCCGGCAAAGCGATGCTGGACGGCAAGCCGACCGCCTATCTGTGCCGCGGCCCGGTGTGCCAGGCGCCGGTCACCACACCACAGGCGCTGCTGGAGCTCATCGGATCGTGACTGCTCGAAGCCGGACGCCCGTCGACCGGGCCACCACCACCATCGACACCCCGGTCGGCCCGGTGCGCATCACCGTCGCCGGGGGCGTGGTCGCCGCGGTCGACCATGTCCAGGACCCGTCCGATGAGGCGCCGCCGGCAGACAAGCTGCTGCGCAAGGTGATCCGGCAGATCGAGGAGTACTTCGCCGGCAAGCGCCGCCGCTTCGACCTGCCGATGGCGCCGGCCGCCAGCCCATTCCAGGCCCGGGTGCGGCAGGCGGTCATCGATATTCCCTATGGCGAGGCGGCGTCCTATGGCGGTGTGGCGCACATCCTGAACAGCGGCCCGCGCGCCGTCGGTCAGGCCTGCGGCCGCAACGACATGGTGCTGCTGGTGCCCTGCCACCGCGTCATCGGTGCCGGCGGCACCCTCGGCGGCTACGGCAGCACCTCCGGCCTGGAGCGCAAGCGCAGGCTGCTGGCGTTCGAGGGATATCCAGGACGATTTTAGGACCGCGGCGCCGTCGAATCGCCGCGCTAGAATCGAGGATCGGCCGCCCCGAGCGCCGACAATGTTGAGCGGAAGGCACCGTCACAATTTGGCGGAGGTGATCTTGACCCCATCAAACCTTCTTGGCATCGGACTCTACACGCCCGCCGAAGCCGAGCGCCTCATCCAGGTTCCTGCGCACAAGATCAGCCGCTGGCTGAAGGGCCATTCGGTCAAGGGCAAGCACTACGAACCGCTGTGGCGGCCTCAGGTCGATCTGGGAGACGACCATGTCTATCTCGGATTTCGCGACCTGATGGAGATGCGGACGGCGCACGCCTTTATGGAAAGGGGGGTCAGTGCCATTGCCCTCCGCCGTGCCGTCGCCGAGGCGGCCAGGCTGGTGGATGACGAACGGCCGCTGTCCACGACCAAGTTCAAAACCGACGGACGGGACATCTTCCTTGAGATCGTGCGCGAGGATGGCGGAACCCAACTCGTCGACATCTTCCGCAAGCAGTACGCATTCCAGAAGCTCATCGAGCAAAGCCTGACCGACGTCGACTTCGACGGCATAGCGCCCGGCCGATGGTGGCCGGCATCGCGCGCCAAAGGCATCGTCGTCGATCCCGCCCGGTCCTTCGGTCAGCCGATTGACGAGGAGTCGAGCGTCCCGACCGCCGCGCTGGCTGCAGCAGCCCGAGCCGAGGGCAGCGTCGAGGCAGCGGCGCGCGCCTGGCGGGTCAAGCCGTCCGTCGTGAGGCGGGCGGCCGATTTCGAGATGGCCCTGCTTCAGCGAGCTGCATGAAAGTCCTGTTCGACAACTGCACCTCCCCCGTGATGGCCAGCACCCTTCACGGCTTCGTGAGCAACTGGGGTCATGCCGCCATCCACATCCGCGACCTGCCGCTCAGACATCCCACAGACATTCAATGGATGGAGTATCTCGCCGGGGATCGGGGCGACTGGATCGTTGTCACCGGCGACCATCGCATTCACCGCAATAGGCCCGAGCGGGTCGCATTCAGCCAGGCTCGGTTGAAGGGTGTCGTCCTCGCGGCCGCCTATCAGAAGACGCCGATGCACCGGTGCTGTGCCGTCATCGTCCATCAGTGGCCCAGCTTGCTGACACCATGTCCCGGTTCGACCCGCCGGTACTGTTCGAAATGAGCATCAATTTTTCAGGAAAACTCAAACAATTGTCTCTGTAGCCCATGGGCCGGGGCAACCCAAGGCGGGGACAATTCGCCCGCCGTGACAAGGCCGGCACGGTCCGGCTATCGTCCACCCCTTGCTTCGATTGCCTCGTCCACCGCAACGCTCGAGGGAGAGCGACTCCATGGCGACAGTCACCATCACCGCTGCCGATGGCGGCCGCTTCAACGCGTATCTGGCGCGGCCGGCCTCGGGCTCCGGGCCGGGCATCCTCGTCATCCAGGAGATCTTCGGCGTCAACGCGGTGATGCGCCAGATCTGCGACGACCTCGCCGCCCAGGGCTATGTCGCCCTGTGCCCCGACCTGTTCTGGCGGCAGGAGCCGGGCGTCGACATCACCGATAAGTCGCAGGCGGAATGGGACAAGGCCTTCGCCCTGTTCAACGGCTTCAACGAGACCGCCGGCGTCGAGGACCTGATCGCCTCGCTGGCGGCCTTGCGCGATCTGCCGGAATGCTCCGGCCGCGCCGGCGCCCTCGGCTACTGCCTGGGTGGCCGCCTGGCCTTCCTGATGGCCACCCGGTCTGACGCCGACTGCGCGGTCAGCTATTACGGCGTCGGCATCGACAAGCTGCTGGGCGAGGCAAGCGCCATCACCCGGCCGCTGATGCTGCACATCGCCGAGAAGGACCGCTTCGTGCCGCCGGAGGCCCAGGCCGAGATTCGCGCCCGGATGGCATCGCTGCCGACGGTCACGGTGCATGCCTATCCCGGCCTCGACCACGCCTTCGCCCGCGTCGGCGGTGAGCATTACGACGCAGCCGGCGCCACGCTTGCGAACGACCGCACCGCCGCCTTCCTGAAAACCCATCTCGGCTGAGGGAACCCCATGGTCCACGCCATCCGCATCCACGAGAACGGCGGCCCCGAGGTCATGCGCTGGGAGCCGGTCGACGTGCCGGCACCCGGTCCGGGCGAGATCCGGGTCCGCCACACCGCGGTCGGGCTGAACTACATCGACACCTATATCCGCGACGGCCTCTACAAGTCGCAGCTGCCGCTGGTGCTGGGCCAGGAGGCGGCCGGCGAGGTCGTCGCGATCGGTCCGGATGTCACCGCCTTCAAGACCGGCGACCGCGTCGGCTACGGCAACGGCCCGACCGGCAGCTATGCCGAGGAGCGTGTGATCCCGGCCGAGAAGGTGGTGAAGATCCCAGACGGGGTCACCGACCGCACCGCGGCCGCGATCCTGCTGAAGGGACTGACCGCCTGGTACCTGCTGCGCCGCACCTTTCCCGTGCAGCCGGGCCAGACCATCCTGTTCCACGCCGCCGCCGGCGGCGTCGGGCAGATCGCCTGCCAATGGGCCAAGCATCTCGGCGCCACGGTGATCGGCACCGCCGGCGGGCCGGAGAAGGTGGCGCTGGCCCGCGCCGCCGGCTGCGACCACGTGATCGACTATTCGACCGAGGATTTCGTCGCCCGCGTCCGCGCCATCACCGGCGGCAAGGGCGTGCCGGTGGTCTATGACGGCGTCGGCAAGACCACCTTCGACGGGTCGCTCGACTGCCTGTCGCCGCGCGGCATGATGGTGACCTTCGGCAACGCCTCCGGCCCGGTGGCGCCGATCAGCCCGCTGGTGCTGTCGCAGAAGGGGTCGCTGTTCCTGACCCGGCCGACGCTGGGCAGCTACATCGCCACCCGGCCGGAATACGAGGCGGCGGCGGCGGAGCTGTTCGACGTGGTGGCCAAGGGCGCGGTGAAGATCTCGATCGCCCAGACCTATCCGCTGCGCGAAGCCGCCCAGGCCCATCGCGACCTGGAGGCCCGGAAGACCACCGGGTCGACGGTGCTGCTGCCGTAACGCGGCAAGTCCGAATTCGGAAAGACACAGGGCCGGGTGGCGGAGATCCCCATCCGGCCATTTCTTTTTCTGCCGGCGGGCCGGATCCATAGAGGATCAGGCCGATACGCCATCTCCGGCGTGCGCCTCCCGCCACGCCGACCCCGAAAATTTTTTCCTGTCCCTCCCATATGGGCATGCCCAGCCGTAGCGAAGGCGGGATACAGCGATCTGACCGGCCGGGTCGCAGATGAAGCGCTGCGCTCGCCTGCCGGAGACAAGACAGTCCCGGCCGCATTTTCGCGCCCGGCAGAAGCCCGTCCCGTCCATCAGCTCATGAGGCAAGCCCATGGCGATCATCAATGGCACCCCGGATGACGACGTCCTCGCCGGTGACGGCGAGAACGACGAGATCAATGGTCTCGGGGGCAATGATGTGCTCCTCGGAAACGGAGGCGACGACGAGCTCAACGGCGGCGACGGCAACGACGAACTCTATGGCGGCGGCGGCAGCAACACCCTGAGCGGGGGTGGCGGCGACGATCAGGTCACCGTCACCAGGACGTTCAGCGACCCAACAAGTGCCGATGTCGTCGACGGAGGGGCCGGGACCGACACCCTCATCGTGGATTTTGCCGGTTCCGGCATCCAGCTCACCTACTCGCTGAACGGGGTCAGCAGCGATGGGTCGGTCAGCTCCTCGAATTTCGAAGTGCTGATTTACACCGGTGGAAGCGGGAACGACATCGTCACCAGCGCGGCAGGCAGCGACCAGCTGTTCGGCTACGCCGGCAACGACACGCTGGCCGGAGCTGCCGGGGCGGATCAGCTCGACGGCGGCGACGGCAATGACGTGCTCCGTGGTGGCGCCGGTGCGGATACGATCGACGGCGGCGCCGGCATCGATACCGCCAGCTACTACACCGGCACCACCGGAGTCCTGGTCAGCCTGGCCAGCGGCCTCGGCAGCGGCGGCGAGGCCCAGGGCGACACCCTCACCGGCATCGAGAACCTCTCCGGCAGCCAGGGGTGGGATCAGCTCTACGGCAACGCCGGCGCCAATGTGCTGCAAGGCTGGAACGGCAATGACCTTCTCGTCGGCCGGGCCGGCAAGGACACCCTCACCGGCGGTGCCGGGGCGGATCGCTTCCAGTTCACAGCCATCGGCGACAGCGTGGTCGGGACGAATGCCGACCGGATCACCGATTTCAGCCATGCCCAGGGCGACAAGATCGACCTGTCGGGGATCGACGCCAACACGGGCGCGGCGGGCGACCAGGCCTTCAGCTTCATCGGTTCCGGCCTGTTCACCGACCATGCCGGCGAGTTGCGCGCCGCGGTCACCAGCCCCGGCGTCACCACCATCGCCGGCGACGTCAACGGCGACGGCGTCTCGGACTTCCATATCACCCTCACCGGCAGCCTCGGCCTCGTCGCCGCCGACTTCGTCCTCTAAGAGCGACCTCAACTCGCATCGGAGAACAGACATGAGCCAAGTTCTCAAGACTGCAGCCGCCGGCCTGATCGCAACCCTCGTTCTGATCATACCGCCGGCAGAGGCGGCACAGAGCCAGTCGGCAACCGTCAACGGCGTGGCCGTCGACCGGGTGACATGGCGGGGTTCGGATGGCGGAATACGCACCGCCTCGCTCAAGCGCCAGGGCAACGGCAATACGGGCAATGGCGGCTATGCGGTCCAGTTGACATATCCCTATCTGCTGAACGGCGTCGCCACCACGATGACCGTCAATGCCAGCAGTGCCGGTGACGGCTTCGGCTATTTCGTGGCCCATGAGCGCTACCGGCAATTCTCCGACGGCACGGAAGCGCCGATCGCCAACAAGATCTTCGGGGCCGACGATTCGCCGCTGGGCCTCAGCTTCGCGGTCACGGGCCGGATCGTGCCGAGCACGAGGAACCGCGTCATCGTCGAATACAAGACGACCTATCCGAAATACGGCACCATCGCGCCGAACGGCATCGATCCCGACACCGGCGAGGACAGCCCGCGGCTCGGCACCAGCCCGGCGCTGTTCAAGCGCTATGACCTGCCGGTCACGATCACCTGGTACTTCCAGGACGGCGCCAACTGGCCGCTGATCGTGACGCGGGTCAGCCTCGCGCCCCTGCCGGGCGCCGACCGGGTCAGCTTCGACCTGCGCGGCCCCTACGGAAAGCTGAACTTCGACGGCGGCAACAACCCGATCCGCCAGGTGATGTGGGCGGATCGCTACCACTTCACCACGACCAGCGACCCGCTGACGCGCAACGCCACCTGGACCTGGACCGGGGCCAATACAGGCGCCCGGTTCTCGGCCCTGCTGGCCGGCCAGTTCGAGATGGGACTGTTCGAGCCGACGGTCTATTCCATGTCCGCCTTGCGCGACGGCTATTCCGAAGCGCGCGGCACGACCTCGGCGACATACAATGGCGGCAATGGCTGCCCGTTCCAGGCGCAGAAGCTGCCCTGCGACTACGAATGGCCGTACCAGTCGTCGCAATACGAGCTGCCCTACGACAATCCCAACGGCACCACGGTCTCGGAGAAGATGGCCTGGGGCTCGACGCCCTACTACGGCACCAGCCTTTCTTCCGTGTTTGACGGCGTCCAGTCGGTGCCGTTCAACGGCTTCCCGCAGAACCGGATCATCGAATACCGGGTCTGCCTGGTCCTGGGCCCGCGGACCGCCGGCGGGCTGACCAAGGCCATCGCCTCGCGGACGCCGGGCAGCTACGACTGCGCCGTAAAGCCGTCCGGCTTATGACGGCCTGAATGCCGGGCCGGCCGTCCGAAGCCGCCCGGGCATCCGACTCACCAGGCTCGCCGACGACCTCTCAAGGCGTCGGCGCGGCCGGGGCGGCGTAGGCGCGCAGAAAGGCGTCGACGCCACTCTTCAGGCCACGCTCGATCCGCTCCTCGCTCGGCATCTCGATGCCGAGCTCCATCCGCATCTTCATATGGCCGAGGATCATGGCGCCGAACTGCTCGGCCGCCAGCTCGGGGTCCGGCACCGCCAGCACGCCGCGCGCATTGGCGGCGGCGAAGAAGGTCGTCAGGTGGGCCTTGCCCTGGCCCGGCCCGGCCTCGTACATCGCCCGGCCGAGCTCCGGGAAACGGCCCGCCTCGGCCAGCACGTTGCGATACACCTTGATCACATCCGGGTTCAGGATGAAGCGCAGCAGCGTGCCGCCGGCCTCCATCAGCGCGGCGCGCAGGTCGTCCGGCGGCGGCGACATCGCCGCCAGCCGCTCGAACGCCAGGCAGGCGCTGCCGACGATGGCCGCGAACAGCTCCTCCTTGCTGGTGAAATGGGCGTAGAGCGTGGCCTTTGACACGCCGGCCTCGCGCGCGATCGCGTCCATGCTGGCCGCGCCATAGCCCTGTTCCAGAAAGATGCCATAGGCCGCCTTGAGGATCTGGCTCGGCTTCCGGCTGGTGGCGGCTGGCGGCGGAAGCGTGTCGGTGAACGGGCAGGTCATCGGCCTAGGGATACATGGAGATTGAGCTAAACTGAACCGTTCAGTTTCGTCTTGACAAGAGATAGGGCAAACAGCAACTTTCCGCAACAAGACTGAACGGTTCAGTTCACCTCGGTGACCCCAATGCGCAAGCCCATCATCGTCATCGCGGCCCTGGCCGCCATCGCTGCTGCCGGAACTTTCGGCTACCGGTGGTGGACCGTCGACCGGTTCTTCGAGACCACCGACAACGCCTATGTGCAGAGCGACACCAGCACGCTCAGCCCGCAGGTCGAAGGCGCGGTGACGGCCGTGCTGGTCACCGACAACCAGATGGTGAAGGCCGACGATCCGCTGGTCCGGATCGACGACCGCGACTACCGCGCCCAGCTGGCGCAGGCGAAGGCGGAGCTGTCGGCTCAAGCTGCGACGCTGGCCTCGATCGAGCAGCAGCTGGCGCTGCAGGATTCGATGATCGCCCAGGCCAAGGCCAGCGTCGACCAGGCAACCGCCACCCTGGCCCAGACCGGCAACGACCTGGAGCGGGCGCGCCGGCTGTGGGAGACCCGCAACGGCAGCCAGCAGGCCTTCGAGACCGCCGACACCGAGCACAAGCGCGCCGACGCCGCGCTGGCCAGCGCCCAGGCGGCACTGATCAATCAGCAAGGCCAGACGGCGATCCTGCAGGCCTCGCACCGTCAGGCCCAGGCCCAGATCGAGCGGCTGACCGCGTCGGTCGACCTGGCCCAGATCAGCCTCGACCGCACCGTGATCCACGCCCCGGTCGACGGCGTCGTCGGCAACAAGGGGGTCGAGGTCGGGCAGTACGTCAAGGCCGGCACGCAGCTGATGTCGATCGTGCCGCTGCCCAGCGTCTATGTCGTCGCCAACTTCAAGGAGACCCAGCTGGCCGAGATGCGGGTCGGCCAGACGGTGACGCTGTCGGTCGACGCCTTCCCCGGCAAGTCGCTGACCGGCAAGGTCGAGAGCTTCGCCCCGGCCAGCGGCGCCGAGTTCAGCCTGCTGCCGGCGGAGAACGCGACCGGCAACTTCACCAAGATCGTGCAGCGCGTGCCGGTGCGGATCGCGGTGCCGGCCGACAACCAACTGAGCGGCCTGCTGCGCCCCGGCCTGTCGGTCGGCGTCGCGGTCGACACCCGCGAGGAAGGCACCGGTCCGCTGCTGGCCAGCGGCATCTTCGGCGCCGCCATGGCCGCCGAGTTCCGGCGGTGAGCTCGACGACGGTTGACGCGCTGCCGGCCCCTGCTCCGGCGGCGCCGAAGCGCACCGGCGCCAGCACGCGGGAGACGATCGGGTTCTTCACCATGGTCGTCGGCATGTTCATGGCGATCCTGGACATCCAGATCGTCTCGAGCTCGATCAGCGAGATCCAGGCCGGCCTGGCGGCCAGCCCCGACGAGATCAGCTGGGTGCAGACCGCCTATCTGATCGCCGAGGTGGTGATGATCCCGCTGTCGGGGTTCCTCTCCCGCCTGTTGTCGACCCGGATCCTCTACGTCATCTCCGCGGCCAGCTTCACCCTCGCCAGCCTGGCCTGCGCGGTGGCCTGGAACATCGAATCGATGATCGTGTTCCGGGCGCTGCAGGGCTTCCTCGGCGGGGCGATGATCCCGACCGTCTTCGCCGCCTCCTTCATCCTGTTCCCGCCGGAGCGGCGGGCCGGCATCTCGGTGCTGATCGGCCTGGTCGCGACCATGGCGCCGACCATCGGACCGACGCTCGGCGGCTACCTGACCCAGGCCTTCTCCTGGCACTGGCTGTTCCTGATCAACGTCATCCCGGGCGTGCTGGTGACCACCGGCGTGTGGTTCCTGGTCAAGTTCGACAAGCCGAACCTGGAACTGCTCAAGGGCTTCGACTTCGCCGGGCTGGGGCTGATGGCGCTGTTCCTCGGCAGCCTGGAATATGTGTTCGAGGAAGGGCCACGCTGGGACTGGTTCGAGGACCGGTCGATCTTCACCTTCGCCGTGATCGGGACGCTGGCCGGGATCGCCTTCTTCGCCCGGGTGCTGAGCGCCAGGAACCCGATCGTCGACCT
Organism: Inquilinus sp. YAF38; assembly: GCF_052113205.1. Lineage (NCBI taxonomy): Bacteria > Pseudomonadati > Pseudomonadota > Alphaproteobacteria > Rhodospirillales > Rhodospirillaceae > Inquilinus > Inquilinus sp. YAF38. The sequence goes on from NZ_JBFRCU010000025.1 coordinate 48,354, forward strand.
GCGCGCCTTCGCCGACCGCAACTTCTCGCTCGGCTGCCTGTACAGCCTGATCATCGGCGTCGGGCTGTACGGCGCCGTCTACATCGTGCCCCTGTTCCTGGGCCGGGTGCGCGGCCTGAACAGCCTGCAGATCGGCGAGATCATGTTCGTCACCGGCGTGTTCCAGTTCATCTCGGCGCCGGTCGCCGGCATGCTGTCGAAGAAGCTCGACCTGCGGCTGATGCTCGGCATCGGCCTCGTCGCCTTCGGCACCGGGGTCTACATGATGACCTGGATCACCGCCGATTGGAGCTTCTGGGAGCTGTTCTGGCCGCAGGCGATCCGCGGCATGTCGCTGATGCTGCTGTTCCTGCCGATCAACACCCTGGCGCTCGGCACCCTGCCGCCCGACAAGATCAAGAATGCGTCCGGCCTCTACAACCTGATGCGCAATATGGGCGGCGCCTTCGGCCTGGCCGGCATCAACACGGTCATGATCGACCGGGCCCGCCTGCACACCTCGCGCATCGCCGACCACGTCAGCCTGACCAACCCGCAGGTGCAGGCGACGGTCGACAATTTCAGCCAGAAGTTCACCGCGGCCGGCCTCGGCAACCCCGACCTCGCCGCGGTGAAGATGCTGGACAACATGGTGCTGAAGCAGGCGCAGGTGCTGACCTTCGCCGACTGTTTCCTGCTGATGGCGCTGCTGTTCTATGCCGGGCTGCTGCTGATGCCGCTGCTGCGCGCGCCGAAGCCCGCGCCCGGCAGCGGTGGCGGTGGACACTGAAACGGCGCCTGGGCCTCAGACCGGCGGGAGCGTCGCCCCGTTTCGGGCATAGACCTGGGCGACCCGACAGCTCAGCGGGTCGTATTGGACCACGATCGCGCCCGGCCGGCCAGGCTGCTTAACCCAGGCTTGGCGCGCCGCCAGGCTGTACTCGGTCGGAGAGCCGGGCGTGAATGGCGCGATCTCGATGCTGGAGATGCCGCCCGCCGTGAGGTGATAAGCCGCGAGCGCGCCGGCTATGCGGCCGGAGCAGGCGTCGTTTCCCATCAGGCTGCGGACCTTTTCAGCCAGCGCCGGGTCGGGCGTCGCCGACGGTGGGACCAGACCGGCGCAGCCCGACAGGGCCAGGACGAGGGCGAGGCTGGAGCGGAGCTTGGCCATACTGATCCCACAGCTGGTTTCGCCAGCGAAATGGTGATGCCGGCGTGTCCGGTCAACCGGGGCGCAGCGCAACGCCGACCTGAAACGAAAGGGCCGCCGATCCTGCGACCGGCGGCCCTTTCGTCATCCCGTGCGGGACGTTACTGGTTCATGCTCTCGAAGAAATCCGCGTTCGACTTGCTGTGCTTCAGCTTGTCCATCAGGAACTCCATCGCATCCGTCGGGCCCATCGGCATCAGGATGCGGCGCAGCACCCACATCTTCGACATCGTGGCCTTGTCGACCAGCAGCTCCTCCTTGCGGGTGCCGGACTTGCCGATGTCGATCGCCGGGAAGGTGCGGCGGTCGGACAGCTTGCGATCGAGGATGATCTCGGAGTTACCGGTGCCCTTGAACTCTTCGAAGATCACCTCGTCCATCCGGCTGCCGGTATCGATCAGCGCGGTGGCGATGATGGTCAGGCTGCCGCCTTCCTCGATGTTGCGGGCGGCGCCGAAGAAGCGCTTCGGCCGCTGCAGCGCGTTGGCATCGACACCGCCGGTCAGCACCTTGCCGGAGGACGGCACCACGGTGTTGTAGGCGCGGGCCAGGCGGGTGATCGAATCGAGCAGGATGACGACATCCTTCTTGTGCTCGACCAGGCGCTTGGCCTTCTCGATCACCATCTCGGCCACCTGGACGTGGCGCGTCGCCGGCTCATCGAAGGTCGAGGAGATTACCTCGCCCTTCACCGACCGGTCCATGTCGGTCACTTCTTCCGGCCGCTCATCGATCAGCAGCACGATCAGGAAGGCGTCCGGGTGGTTCTCGGCGATCGAATTGGCGATGTTCTGCAGCATCACCGTCTTGCCGGTGCGCGGCGGCGCCACGATCAAGGCGCGCTGGCCCTTGCCGAGCGGCGAGACCAGATCGATGATCCGGCCGGTCATGTTCTTCTTGGTCGGGTCGATCAGCTCCATCCGCAGCGCGTCGTCGGGATAGAGCGGGGTCAGGTTGTCGAAGGTGACCCGGTGCCGGACGTTGTCCGGCTCCTCGAAATTGATCTTGTTGACCTTGGTGAGCGCGAAATAGTGCTCGTTCTCCTTCGGGGCGCGGATCTCGCCCTCGATGGTGTCGCCGGTGCGCACGCCGAAGCGGCGGATCTGCTGCGGCGATATGTAGATGTCGTCCGGGCCGGGAAGATAATTCGATTCCGGTGAGCGCAGAAATCCGAAGCCGTCAGGCAGGGCTTCGAGCACACCCGATCCAAAAATAGCGACGTCGTTCTCGGCGAGCTGCTTGAGGATGGCGAACATCATGTCCTGCTTGCGCAGCATGCTCGCGTTTTCGACCTCGAGCTCTTCGGCATAGGCGAGAAGCTCGCTGGGAGTCTTCTCTTTCAGTTCTTGCAGATGCATGGGGACCCTGATGGGCGTGGACAGATCGCCGGCGGCGCGGCGTCTTTGGATTGATGTCTCGCTGGAAGCCTCGGTCCACGGCGCGAAGGGCTCGACCGTGCCGGCCCCTCTGACGAGCGCCGGAAGACCGCTGAGAACAGCAGATGGTTATCGAATGACTTGCCGCAAGTCAATCACGGGGCCTCCGTATGCCCCTTAATTTCGTCATCCCCACGAAAGTGGGGATCTCCAGCCGCTTGATCGGAACGAGATTCCCGCTTTCGCGGGAATGACGATCAGGGAGGAGAAGTGGATCGAGGCCGCTCAGAACGGTCGGACGATCACCATCGCCACAATGATCAGGAGCAGCAACGCCGGCACTTCGTTGACGATGCGGTAGAAGCGCTCGCTGTGGGGATTGCGGCCCTCGGTGAAACCCCGGCGCCAGCGGATGCACATGTGGTGCAGCACGGTCAGGATGACAACCCCCGTCAGCTTCACATGCAGCCAGCCCTCGGCGAGGAAGGCCCAGTCGGTCAGCCACAGCATGGTGATGCCGAACACCCAGGTCAGCACGGCCGAGGGCAGCATGATGCCGCGCATCAACCGCCGCTCCATCACCCCGAAGCGCACGTATTCCGGGGTCCCCGGCGTGGTCTGGCAATGGTAGACGAACAGCCGCGGCAGGTAGAGCATCCCCGCCATCCAGGAAATCACGAAGAAGACGTGGAGCGCCTTGATCCAGGGATAGAGCTCTGCCATTCGGTCCTCGCTCAAGCCGCTTTGCTGGGACACCCCGAGAACGCCGCCGGGCAGATCCGGCCGCCATCTCCGGCCTCAGAGGCGGAACCGCGGCGATGGCCGGCCCGCACCAGATCCGCCAGCCCGGCGATGAAGCCCTCGTCAGCGCCGACGGTTGCCACCCGCAGGTAGCACGGCGCGCCCGATTCGTCAGCCAGCTTGCGGTATTCGATGTCGAGCTCGACCAGCGTCTCGGAATGCTCGGAGACGAAGGCGATCGGCACCACCACGATCGGCCGCTTGGCATGCGCGGCCTCGTGGATCACCGCCTCGGTCGACGGCTCGATCCATTTCAGCCGGCCGACCCGGCTCTGATAGGTCGAGACCCAGTCGAGATCCGGGATGCCGGAGGCCTCGGCCAGGGCCGCGGCGGTGCGTTCGCACTGCCACTGATAGGGGTCGCCGGCCTTGACGATCTTCTCCGGCAGGCCGTGGGCGGAGAACAGCACCCGCGGCCGGCCGTAGCGCGCCGCCTCCTCATGCGCCGTGCGCAGCCCGCCGGCCATGGCGGCGATGAAGCGGTGCTCGGTCGGATAGCAGCACACGGCCCGGGTCGGTACGTCCAGCCGGGCGATCTTGCATGCGTCCCGCCACACCCGCAGCGACGACGCGGTCGTGGTCGTCGAGAACTGCGGGTACAGCGGCAGCAGGATCACCTCGTCCGGGGCGAAGTCCTTCACCAGCATCGCCGTCTCCTGGCTCATCGGGTGCCAGTAGCGCATGGCGATGAAGGTCTTCACCTCGCCGAGATCGGCCAACTGCGCCTCCAGCGCCCGGGCCTGGGCCTCGGTGTTGGGCAGCAGCGGCGAGCCGCCGCCGATCTCGGCATAGATGTCCTTGGCCAGACGGCTCCGCTTCCTGGCGATCGCCCAGGCCAGGACCACCCGCGCTGGGTTCGGGATCCGGATGATCGCGGGGTCGGCGAACAGGTTGAACAGGAAGGGCCGGATTGCGTCCGGATTGTCGGGACCGCCCAGGTTGAACAGGACGACGGCGATCCGACGGCTCATCCCCGGTCTCCCCGCAGATGCCGGACCAGGGCGGCGACATGCTCCGGCGGCGTCTTCTGCAGCACGCCATGGCCGAGATTGAACACGAAGGGGCCGCCGCTCAGCGCCGCCACGATCGTATCGGCCGCCTTGATCATCGGCTCGCCGCCGGTCAGCAACAGGACCGGGTCGAGATTGCCCTGCACCGCCGCCTTGGGCTGCAGCGCCCGGGCGGCCCAGCCCGTCGGCACGGTAGTATCCAGCCCCAGCGCGTCGACCCCGGTGCCGGCGAGGTAACGCTCATACAGCAGCCCGGCGCCGCGCGGGAAGCCGATAATCGGCACCCCGGACGCTCCGGCGTGCACCGTGTCGACGATCCGYCTGGTCGGCGCGATCACCCAGCGCTCGAATTCCGTCTCCGGCAGCACCCCGGCCCAGCTGTCGAACAGTTGCACTGCCTCGGCGCCGGCCTGGATCTGGCGCAGCAGATAGGCGGATGTCGCCTCGACCAGCAGGTCGATCAGCCGGCCGAAGGTCTCCGGCTCGCCATAGGCCAGGCGCTTGACCACGCCGTATTCCTTGCTGCCGCCGCCCTCGACCATATAGGTCGCCACGGTCCAGGGGGCGCCCGCGAAGCCGATCAGGGCGGTCTCGGGCGGCAGGGCTGCCGCCACCCGCCCGACGGTCTCGTAGACCGGTCCCAGCACCTCGTGCAGCCTTCCGGCGGACAGGCGGGCGATGCCGGCCGCGTCGGTCACCGGCTCCAACTTCGGGCCCTCGCCCTCGACATAGTCCAACGCCTGGCCCAGCGCGTGCGGCACCACCAGGATGTCCGAGAACAGGATCGCCGCGTCCAGCCCATAGCGCCGGATCGGCTGCAGCGTCACCTCGGCGGCCAGCTCCGGGTTGTAGCAGAGGTCCAGGAAGCTGCCGGCCTGGGCCCGGAGCGCGCGGTATTCCGGCAGATAGCGCCCGGCCTGGCGCATCAGCCAGACCGGCGGCCGGGCCAGGGTCTCGCCGGTCAGGGCGCGCAGGAACGGCTTCGCCGGCGTCGCGGACGGTCCTTCCCGGCTCTGCCCATCCTTATCCATTAGAAAGAATCCTTAGAATTTGAGGATGTAGTGGATCCCTGTGGATAACGGGGATTGTGACTCTTCCACAATCCATCCACAGGGTTTGCTGGCCGGCGCGCCCCTGCCTGTGGAAAGCGGGGAAGACGCGCCCGACTCGCTACACCCTTGCCATCGCCCCTGTCCATAACAGGCGGGAGGACTCGGGGTCGCATCGCCCGGCCTCGCCGCTGACACACGGAGGCCGGGAGTCTCGTCCCCAGCCGGATGGAAGAGTCGACGACTCACCGGCTAGCGGGTGCAGATCGCGTCAAGCCTCGTGAATCCGGGTTCCATCCCCAATTTGCCCACAGACAATCCCCAGGCTCCGGGATAAAAGGGAGATATGGCGCAGACGAAGACGTTCCATCTACATCTCGTTTCGGATTCAACCGGCGACACCATTCATAGCGTCGCCCGGGCCTGCCTCGCGCAGTTCGAAGGCGCTGAGCCGATCGAGCACTTCTGGAACCTGGTGCGGACCAACCGCCAGCTCGACATGGTGGTGGAGGAGATCCGCGACCATCCCGGCGTCGTCGTCTTCACCCTGGTCGATGACGGGCTGCGCCACCGGCTGATGGATGTGTGCGGCACGCTCGGCGTGCCCTGCATCTCGGTGCTGGACCCGATCATGGGGGCGCTGGCGCAGCAGCTCGGCATGGCGGGGCATGGCCGGCCGGGCCGGCAGCACGCGATGGACGCCGCCTATTTCCACCGCATCGAGGCGATGGACTACGCGCTGGCGCATGATGACGGCCACCTGACGGTCGACTTTCACCAGGCCGACGTCATCCTGGTCGGCGTGTCGCGCACCTCGAAGACGCCGACCTGCCTCTATCTGGCCAATCGCGGGGTAAAGGCGGCGAATGTCCCCTTCGTCCCCGGCCTGCCGCTGCCGGAGGACCTGCACCGGGTCAGCCGGCCGCTGATCGTGGGGCTGACCAAGGACCCGGAGCGGCTGATCCAGCTGCGCCGCAACCGGATGCAGATGCTGAACCAGGCCCAGACCACCGATTATGTCGACCCCGAGCAGGTGCGGTCGGAGGTGGCGGAGGCCCGGCGCTATTTCGCCAAGCACCGCTGGCCGGTGCTGGACGTCACCCGCCGCGCCATCGAGGAGACGGCAGCGGAGATCCTGTCGCTGCTGGCGCGCCGGGGGCGCAGCGCGGGGATTCCCGGAGAATGAGCACGGTGGTCCTGGCCTCCGGCAGCGCCACGCGTCGGGCGATGCTCGAGGCCGCCGGCGTCACCGTCACCATCAGCCCGGCGGCGATCGACGAGGGCGAGGTCAAGGCGTCGATGCGGGCCGAGGGCGCGTCCTCGGCCGACGTGGCCGAGGCGCTGGCGGTGCTGAAGGCGCAGCGAGCATCGCGGCGCCACCCCGGCGCCCTGGTGATCGGCGCCGACCAGATGCTGGATTGCGAGGGCGTCTGGTACGACAAGCCGGTGGACCGGGCGGCGGCCCGCGACCAGCTGCTGGCGCTGCGCGGCCGCATGCACACCCTGACCTCGACCGCGGTGGCGGTGCGCGACGGCCAGAGGGTGTGGCACGCGACCGACCGGGCGAAGCTGACCATGCGGTCCTTCAGCCACGTCTTCCTCGAGGGGTATCTCGACGCCGTCGACGATGCGGTGCTGTCCTCGGTCGGCGGCTATCAGCTGGAGGGCCGCGGGGTACAGCTCTTCGCCAAGGTCGAGGGCGACCATTTCACCGTCCTCGGCCTGCCCCTGCTGCCGCTGCTCGGCTTCCTGCGCGACCATGGGGTGCTGCCGTCGTGATTGGGTGCTGCCTGCCGCCGCATATCGCGCGTAACCTCTCCCGCGTGGCGGGAGAGGTCGGACATCCGCCAGGATGTCCGGGTGAGGGCTGGCCTAGGCCTCGACAAAGGGCCCTCACCCGGAGCCGCTTCGCGTCTCCGACCTCTCCCGCAAGCGGGAGAGGCAACGCAAACATCCTGGTCGCGGTATCCGATGGTGCATCGTGGCAGTGCTGACCGCGAAGGGCCGCCTGGCCGGGGTGATCGGCTGGCCGGTCGGGCATTCCCGCTCGCCGCAGCTGCATGGCCATTGGCTGGCCCGCTACCGGATCGACGGCGCCTATGTGCCGATGGCGGTGGCGCCCGAGCGGCTGGAGGCGGCGCTGCGCGGCCTGGCGGCCCTGGGCTTCCGCGGCTGCAACGTCACCGTGCCGCACAAGGAAGCAGCGATGGCAGTGGTCGACGAGCTCGACCCGCTGGCCCGGCGCATCGCCGCGGTCAACACCATCGTGATGCGCGAGGACGGCCGCCTGTTCGGCACCAACACCGACGGCTTCGGCTTCCTGGCCAATCTCCAGGCCGGCGCGCCCGGCTGGTCTGCGGGCCGTGGCCCGGCGGTGGTAATCGGCGCCGGCGGCGCCGCCCGGGCGGTGATCGTCGCCCTGACCGATGCCGGYGCGCCGGAGATCCGCCTGGCCAACCGCACCCGGGCGCGGGCCGAGACCCTGGCGGCGGAGCTGGGCGGGCCGGTCACGGTGGTCGACTGGGCCGACCGGGCCGCGGCGCTGGATGGAGCCGCCCTGCTGGTCAACACCACGACCGAGGGCATGGTCGGCCGGCCGGCGCTGGACCTGCCGCTCGACGCCCTGCCGGCGGAGGCGCTGGTCAACGACATCGTCTATGTGCCGCTGGAGACGCCGCTGCTGGCCGCCGCACGCGCCCGGGCCAACCCGGTGGTCGACGGGGTCGGCATGCTGCTGCACCAGGCGCGGCCCGGATTCGAGGCCTGGTTCGGGGTGGCGCCGATGGTCGATGCCGCGTTGCGTGCGGCGGTGCTGGGGATCGGCTGATGCGGATCCTGGGCCTGACCGGCTCGATCGGCATGGGCAAGTCGACCGCAGCGGCGATGTTCCGGCGCGACGGCATTGCCGTGCATGACGCCGACGCCGCGGTGCACGCCCTGCTGCGCCGGGGCGGCGCCGCGGTGCCGGCGGTGGCCAATGCGTTTCCGGAGGCGGTGCGCGACCGTGCGGTCGACCGCAAGGTGCTGGGAGCGCTGGTGTTCGGCAAGCCCGCGGAGCTGCGGCGGCTGGAGGCGATTCTGCACCCGCTGGTGCGCCGCCGCATGCGCCGCTTCCTGCAGCAGGCCGGGCGCCGCGGCGACACGCTGGTGGTGCTCGACATCCCGCTGTTGTTCGAGACCGGCGGCGAGCGCTTCTGCGACGCCGTCGCCGTGGTCAGCGCGCCGCGGCTGATCCAGCGCCAGCGGGTGCTGTCCCGGCCTGGGATGACGCCTGGGAAATTCGCCGCCATCCTGGCGGCGCAGATGCCCGACCGCGAGAAGCGGCGCCGGGCGGATTGGGTGGTGCCGACCGGCCTTGGCCGCCGGCCGACGCGGCTGGCCCTGAGAGCGCTGCGGCGGCGGGCGCTGGCCCGGCCGGGGCGGCGCTGGCGGCCCTCATTGAAGGTGGTGTGATGCGCGAGATCGTCCTGGACACCGAAACCACCGGCCTGCACCCGCTGGGCGGCGACCGCCTGGTCGAGATCGGCGGGGTCGAGATGATCAACCACGTGCCGACCGGCCGGCACCATCATGTCTACATCAACCCCGAGCGGCTGGTGCCGATCGAGGCCCAGCGGATACACGGGCTGACCGACGAGTTCCTGGCCGACAAGCCGGTCTTCGCCGAGGTCGCGGGCGCGTTCCTGGACTTCATCGGCGACGCCAAGCTGGTGATCCACAACGCCCAATTCGACATGGGCTTCCTGAACATGGAACTCGGCCGCCTCGGCCTGCCGGCGATCCCGATGGCGCGGTCGATCGACACGGTGGCGCTGGCCCGGCGGCGCTGGCCCGGCGCCCAGGCCTCGCTCGACGCGCTGTGCCGCCGTTTCGGCATCGACAATTCCGGCCGCACGCTGCACGGCGCGCTGCTCGACGCCCAGCTGCTGGCCGAGGTCTGGCTGGAGATGTGCGGCGGCCGCGAGCCCGGCCTGGCCATCACCACGACGGTCGAGATCACCGAGACCACCATCCTGGTCGAACGCGTCGCCCGCCCGCCGCGCCCGCACGCCCCGACGGCCGAGGAGCTGGCCGCCCATCTCGCCTTCATCCAGGGCCTGACCGACCCGCTGTGGCTGAAGGAGGGGTGAGGGATAGGAGAGGTCGCTTCGCACACCCCTTAAACTGTCATGCCCGGGCTTGACCCGGGCATCCAGAGGCTGTCGACATCTCCTGGATTGCCGGGTCAAGCCCGGCAATGACAGAAAATAGGGAAAGGGCCGGTGTCAGTTCACGCTCGGCTGGCCTTCGGCCTCGGAGCGGGCGCGCAGGGCGGCCAGCTGGCGGCGGAACAGCTCGGTGAAGTCGATCGGCTGGATCAGCAGCGGCGGGAAGCCGCCGTTGCGGGTGGCTTCGGCGATCACCGACCGGGCGAAGGGGAACAGCAGGCGCGGCGCCTCGATCAGCAGCAGCGGTGCCGTCTGCTCCTTGGTCACATTGGCCAGCGTGACCACGCCGCCATAGCTCAGCTCGCACAGGAAGGTGGCGGCGTCGCCGGTCTTGGCCTCGGCCTTGATGTGCAGCACGACCTCGAAGGCGTTCTCGGCCAGCTGCTGGGTGCGGACGTCGACATTGACCGTGACCTGCGGCGGCGTCGACTGCTGGGTCAGGCTGCGCGGCGCGTTCGGGTTCTCGAAGGACAGGTCCTTGACGTATTGCGCCGAGATCTGCAGCGACGGCTGCAGCTGCTGATCGCCGTCGGGCTGCTGGTTGACGTCCGACATGAAAACTCTCCCTGGAAACTCTGGCTCGGCTGGCCGGCTAATGACGCGGGTCTCGCTAGCACGGAACCCGTGGCGGCTACAACCCAGGGGTGCCGGTCAGGATCGGCGCTGCCCATCCCCGTCCTCCGGGCCGCGCCAGCGCGATTCCTCGATCCGCGGCAGCGACGGGTCGCGGCCGCCCTCGGGCTTGACCTCGGTGTAGTCGGCGTCGATCACCGTGCCGCCGGGCCTGCGCCCGCCGGGCCAGACGGTGAAGCCGCCACGCCGCTTGGCCTGCGCGCCGAGCCAGCGGATCAGCATGCGCCGCACCGGCGGCAGCAGCAGCGGCAGCGCCATCAGGTCGCTGAGGAAGCCGGGGAAGATCAGCAGCAGCGCCGCCAGCACCAGCAGGGCGGCATGCGCGACCGGCTCGGCCGGCGGCTCGCCGCGGGCCAGCGCCGCCTGCATCTCGCGCAGCGCGCGCATCCCCTGGCGCTTCAGGAGCAGTGAGCCGATGATGCCGATGGCGACGAACAGCACCAGGGTGGCGAGCACGCCGATCCAGCGGCCGACCACGATGAACACCGTGATCTCGGCCAGGACCGGGACAAGAAGCAGCAGGGCGAGGAGGGGCATCGGTTTCCCTTGCCGTTTGGGGGTCGGCAGCCTATCTGTCGGGGGCAGGCGTCGTTCCTGACCGCGCATCCTGGCCTGGACGGCTGTCCGCCGAGTGTTTGCTTCATCCGGACAGGCCGACCAAGAGGTAGTGTCGCGCGGCGCCCGGGTCCAGAGCGATGCATTCGGCGCCGGCGCGGGCGCGCGACAAGTGAAGGGAGCGATGGGCGAAGGCTCTTTCCTCGATATCCTGGTTCTGGCGGTGATCGCCGGGTTCCTGATTCTGCGGCTGCGCAGCGTGCTCGGCCGGCGGACGGGAACCGAGCAGCGGCGCCCGAACCCGATCGCCCAGCAGCCGCAGCGGCCCGAGGCCCGCACCCCCGACAACGTCGTGACCATGCCGGAGCGGCCGCGCCCCGCCGGCAATGGCGAGGCCGGCCCGGCCAGCGGGCTGACCCAGATCAAGATCGCCGACCGCAGCTTCAGCGAGAGCAGCTTCGTCGGCGGCTCCCGTGCCGCCTTCAAGATGATCGTCGAGGCCTTCGCCCGCGGCGACACCGCGACGCTGCGGCCGCTGCTGTCCGACGAGCTGTATGACGAGTTCAGCGCCGCGATCCGCGACCGCCTGGCCGCCGGCCACACGCTGGAGGAGACGGTGGAATCGGTCGACCGGGCCGAGATCATCGACGCCCGGATGGACGGCCGCACCGCCTTCGTCACCGTGCGCCTGGGCTCGCGCCAGAAGACCGTGCTGCGTGACGCCGACGGCACGGTGATCGAGGGCAGCCCGGACCAGACGGTCGAGGTCACGGACATCTGGACCTTCGCCCGCAACACTCGTGCCACCGACCCGAACTGGGCGCTGGTCGAGACCCGCGAACCCAACTGACCCGCCGATGCTGGCGATCCTGACCTGTCCGGCCCGGCCCCGTCCGGGCCGCGGCCGTTCGGCCGAGGGTGGCAACCGCTGATCCGGCATGGCCAAGACCCGCAAACCGAGCGAGGAAGAGCGCCGCCTGTGGCGTCTCGTGACGCAGGATGTCGCGCCGTTGCGGCCGCACGACACTGCATCCCCTCCGCCGCCTCCGCCTGAACCAGCGCCGTCCCCGCCGCCGCGCCCGGCACCGCCCGGCCAGCGGCCTGCTGCCGCGGCGCCGAAGCAGACTGTTCCGGCCGCCGCGCCGAAGCGGCTGCGCTCCGGCGATCTGACCGGCATCGACGGGCATCGCGCCGACCGGCTGCGCCGCGGCAAGCAGGAGATCGAGGGCCGGCTCGACCTGCACGGCATGCGCCAGATCGAGGCGCATGACGCGCTGATCGGCTTCGTCGCCGCGGCCCAGCGGGCGGGCAAGAAGACGCTGCTGGTGATCACCGGCAAGGGCAGCTTCTCGAACGGCGACAGCGTGCTGCGGGCCAATGTGCCGCTGTGGCTGAACGAGCGGCCGCTGCGCGACAAGATCCTGGCCATCACCCCGGCCCATCCCCGCGACGGCGGCGCCGGCGCGCTCTACGTCGTGCTCAAGCGCCAGCGGGAGGGGTAGGCGGCTCGCACCGGCGGTGCGAGCCTTGCCGACGAAACATTAGCCCGTCATGGCGAGCCCCGAAGGGGCGTGGCCATCCAGCGGTCCCGACCCGATGGATGGCCACGGCGCTGCGCGCCTCGCCATGACGGGGAAGAGCCGAAAAATCGATCTCAAAGGGCTGGTATCATTCCCGCTCGGCTTCTTTCCTCCGTTCGGCCAGGAAGTCATCCACCGACGCTCCCGCCGACCGATCACCGAGCAGCTGCCGCGTGATAGCCTGAGCCTGGGCGACCGCCTCCGCGACCGTCCGGATTCTGATATCACGACCATCGAGTTCGACCAGGACATCGCCGCCATGCTCGAGGCCGACGGCGCTCCGCCGTTCCAGCGGGATAGTCATCTCGCCGGATGCGGACACTTTGGCTCTGACCGGTTTCATGGGCCTGTCCAAAACGACGACAGCGGAAAGCATGGCGCCGGTCACGCCCAACGGCAAGCCGGTGCTCAGCTCGGACGATTGCTCCCGAACTCCGCCAAGATCCACTCCCGCACCGCCGCCATCGCTTCATCCTCCGGGCCTGGCCGGCGGACCAAGTGGAAGCCCATGCCTTCGATTGCCGGGCCGAAGGGCTGGACCAGCGTGCCGGCCGCCAGCTCCGCCGCCACCAGCGTCAGGCTCAGCAGGCCGACGCCGTGGCCGGCCGCCACCGCCTGGATGGCGTGGCTCTCATCGGTGCAGTGCAAGGCCGAGGYGCTCTGCTCCGGCAGGCCCGCGGCGGCGAACCAGCGCGGCCAGGATGGCTTCTCCGGATGCGGCACCCGCCACTCGAAATGCACCAGCCGGTGCTGTGCCAGCTGCTCCGGCGCCGTCAGCCCCAGCGCGGGATGCGCCACCGGCGCCAGCCGGTCAGTGCCCAGCGGCTCCGACCGCAGCCCGGGATACACGCCGCCGCCATAGCGGATGGCCAGGTCGGCGGTGCCGGCGGCGAGATCGACCGGCTCGTCCGCCGCCAGCAGGCGCAGGGTGACGTCCGGCCGCCGCTCCTGCAACGACGCGACGCGGGGCACCAGCAGCCGGGCGGTGAAGGCGCGGGTGGCAGTCAGGGTCACGGTGCTCGGCCGGGATCTGGCCGACAGCCCGTCGATGGTGCGGGCGAAGGCGTCGAAGCCGTCGCGCAGCACCGGGTACAGGCGCTGCGCCGCCTCGGTCATCACCACCTGCCGGGTCCGCCGCTCGAACAGCCGCAGCCCCATCGTCTGCTCCAGCAGGCGGATCTGGTGGCTCACGGCCGTCGGGGTCACCAGCAGCTCCTCGGCGGCGTGCTTGAAGCTGAGATGGCGGGCGGCGGCCTCGAAGGCGCGCAGGGCGGCGAGCGGGGGCAGGCGGCGCATGGTGGTCCGGACGGATGAATCTGTCTCAGCCATAGGATGAGGGATTCGCCTTTGTCMGCAAGCCGGAAAGCGCACATCTGCTGGGCTGGAGACCTTCCGGAGCTTAGCCATGACCACGATCCTGCACATCGATTCCAGCGCCCGCCTCGGCCGCTCGCACACGCGCCGCCTGTCGGCCTGTTTCGTCGAGGCCTGGCTGGCCCGGCGGCCGCACGACACGGTGATCCGCCGCGATGTCGGGCTGGAGCCGCCGCCGCCGGTGACCGAGGCCTGGATCGCCGCTGCGTTCACGAAGCCGGAGCGGCGGACGCCGGAGATGCGCGCGACCCTGGCGGTCAGCGACGCGCTGGTCGACGAGCTGGAGCGCGCCGATCTGATCGTCGCCGGGGTGCCGATGTACAATTTCGGCCTGCCGGCGCAGATGAAGGCCTGGGTCGACAATATCGTCCGGGTCGGCCGTACCTTCGGCTTCGACCGCAGCCGGCCGGGCGAGCCCTACTGGCCGATGCTGTCCGGCAAGCGGCTGGTGATGCTCGGCGCCCGCGGCGACTGGGGCTACGGGCCGGGGGAACGCATCGCCGGCCTGAACCATGTCGAGCCGCATCTGCAGACGGTGTTCCGCTACATCGGCATCACCGACGCGGTGTCGATCGCCGCGGAGTACGACGAGTTCGCCGATGAGCGGATCCAGCAGTCGCTGCAGGCGGCCGAGGCGGAGATCGACCGGCTGGTGGCGCGGATGACCGCGGAGGCGCAGGCGGCCGCGTAGTCCCGAGACTTTCACGTACCTGTCATCCGGCCGTCATCGGCCATCCCCACTCTCCCGCCGCGTTCCGTTCGAGAGGGGATCCCATGCTTCCGTTCCGCCGCGCCGCCGCGTCCCTGCTTATCCTGGCCCTGTCCGTCGCCCCTGCCCTTGCGGGCGACGACCCAGCGCCGCCGGCCTATCCGGCGGTGCTGGAAGGTCATGCCGTGCTGCCGGCGATGACCTTCGCTGCGCCGCCGGCCGATGCGCCGGCGATGTTCGCCACCTCGGCCAAGTTCGCCGGCCCGACCCTGGCCCGGATCGATCGGCCCTTCAGCGTCATGGGCACCACCGGAGCCAAGGATGCGGTGCGCGAGACCGGCGTGCTGTTCCCCTTCGTCGGCCAGGCGGTGCAGGGCTTCAGCGGCATCAAGCCGGTCGGCAACGGCGAATATGTCGTCATCACCGACAACGGCTTCGGCGCCAAGGCGAACTCGCCGGACGCGATGCTGATGGTGCACCGGGTAAAGCCGGACTGGCAGGCGGGCCGGGTGTCGGTGCTGAACACGCTGTTCCTGAGCGACCCGGACCGGAAGGTGCCGTTCCGCATCGTCACCGAGGCGACCAAGGAGCGCTATTTGACCGGCGCCGATTTCGACATCGAATCGGTGCAGTTGGTCGGCGACCACTACTGGTTCGGCGACGAGCTTGGCCCGTTCCTGATCGAGACCGACGCGGCTGGCCGGGTGCTGACCGTGGTCGACACGGTGGCGGACGGCAAGCCGGTGCGCTCGCCCGACAATCCCTACATCACCATGCCGGGCGCCCCCGGCCCGGTCGCCTTCGAATCGCGCCGCAGCAAGGGCTTCGAGGGCATGGCGGCGTCCGAGGACGGCAAGACCCTGTACCCGCTGCTCGAGGGCGGGCTGTGGGATGCGGCCAAGGGCGCGCCGGAAACCGACGCCCAGGGCCATGAGCTGCTGCGCGTGCTCGAATTCGACGTCGCGTCGAAAAGCTTCACCGGCAAGTCGTGGAAGTACCGGCTCGAGGCCAACGGCAACTCGATCGGCGACTTCAACCTGATCGGCGGCACCCGCGGCCTGATCATCGAGCGCGACCAGGGCGAGGGCGACGTGGCCAGCGCCTGCCAGGGCGCGCCGAAGCCGGACTGCTTCGCCACCCCGGCCAAGCTCAAGCGGGTGTTCCTGGTCGACCTGGCGGATGCCGATGCCGACGGGACCTTGCGCAAGATCGGCTCGATCGACCTGCTGGCGATGCAGGACCCGCAGCACAAGGCGCGCCAGGGCGGGCATGACGGAGTGCTGAGCTTCCCCTTCGTCACCATCGAGAACGTGGCGCGGGTCGACGCCGACCACATCATCGTCGCCAACGACAACAACCTGCCCTTCTCCTCCGGCCGCGCCGTGGACCGGCAGGACGATGAGGAGTTCGTGCTGCTCAAGGTCACCGAGCTGCTGAACGCGAAATAGGCGGGATGGCCTCCGCGCGGCTTGTCCCGCGGGGGCCTCAGCCCTCGACGAACCGCCAGCCCCGGTCGCCGGCCTCGATCCGGCCGATCGGGCTGACATGGCTGCCGGTGACCCGCCAGCCATGCTTCGCCGCCTCTTCCAACAGGAAGCGGCGGCTCCGCACGGCCAGCGCCGGATCGAGGTCGTATTCGAGGCCGGCCTCCGGGTCTTCGACCTGCAGGGCGCCGAGGTGGAAGGCATCGGCCCAGATCAGCAGGGCGTCCCGGCCCTCGCCGATCAGATAGCCGCTGTGCCCGGGCGTGTGGCCGGGCAGCGGCACGGCCTCGACCCCGGGCATGCCGTCGACCGGCCCCGGCGCGACGGCGCGGAGGCGGCCGGCATAGGCCCGGGTCAGGGTGGCGACGGTCTTGAAGTTGCCGCGCCGGGCCGGCGGAAAGGTCTCGGCGACGGCCGGATCGCTGAAGAAGGCGAAATCCCCTTCCGGGAACAGGATCTCGGCTCGCGGCAGCCAGGCCTGATCGCCGTCGAGCAGGCCGAGGGCGTGGTCGCCGTGCGGATGGGTCAGCAGCACGCGGTCGACCTCCTCCGGGCGCACCCCGGCCGCCGCCAGGGCCTCGCGCGCCTTGCCGAGCGCCGAGCCCCAATGGTCGCCGGTGCCGGCATCGATCAGCGAGACCCCGTTCTCTCCCCGCAGCAGATAGCAGTTGACGTCGATGCTGATCTTGTCGCCGGGCCAGCCGTCGATCAGCCGCCGGCGTGCTTCCTCGCCGGCGGCATGGATCAGCACGGATTTGGGGGCCTCGAAGATGCCGTCGAGGAGCACGGTCAGGTCATAGGGGCCGAAGCGCCTCACGGACATGTCGATCCCCCTTTTGCCGACGCTTACAGAATGAACTTGCTCAGATCGGCGTTCTTGGTCAGCGCCCCGACCTTGTCGTGGACATAGGCCGCGTCGATCCGCACCGTCTCGCCGGAGCGGTCGGAGGCGGTGAAGCTGACCTCGTCCAGCAGGCGCTCCAGCACCGTGTGCAGCCGGCGGGCACCGATGTTCTCGACCGCGCGGTTCACCTCCGCCGCCAGGTCGGCCAGGGCGTCGATCGCGTCCTCTGTGAAGTCCAGCGTCACCTCCTCGGTGCCGAGGAGCGCCGTGTACTGCTTGACCAGGCTGTGCTCCGGCTCGGTCAGGATGCGGCGGAAATCGTCGCGGGTCAGGGCCTGCAGCTCGACCCGGATCGGCAGGCGGCCCTGCAGCTCCGGCAGCAGGTCGGACGGCTTGGCCAGCTGGAAGGCGCCGGAGGCGATGAACAGGATGTAGTCGGTGCGCACCGTGCCATATTTGGTCGCCACCTGGGTGCCCTCGATCAGCGGCAGCAGGTCGCGCTGCACGCCCTCGCGGCTGACATCGGCGCCGCCGCGCTCCGACCGCGCGGTGATCTTGTCGATCTCGTCGAGGAACACGATGCCGTTCTGCTCGACCAGGTGGATCGCCTCGGCCGTCACCTTCTCCTGGTCCAGCAGCTTGTCCGATTCCTCGGCCAGCAGCACGGCGTGGCTCTCCACCACGGTCATGCGGCGCGGCTTGGTGCGGTTGCCGAAGGCCTTGCCGAACATGTCGTTGAGGTTGAGCATCCCCATCTGGGCGCCCGGCATGCCGGGAATGTCGAAGGTCGGCATCCCGCCGCCGGTATCGGCCACCTGGATCTCGATCTCGCGGTCGTTCAGCTGGCCCTCGCGCAGCATCTTGCGGAACTTCTGCCGGGTCTCGGCCGAGGCGTTCTCGCCCACCAGCGCGTCCAGCACCCGCTCCTCGGCGCGGATCTCGGCCTTGGCCGCGACCTCCTTGCGCAGCGTCTCGCGGGTCATCTTGATCGCGATCTCCAAGAGGTCGCGGATGATCTGCTCGACATCGCGGCCGACATAGCCGACCTCGGTGAACTTGGTCGCCTCGACCTTCAGGAACGGCGCGTTGGCCAGCTTCGCCAGGCGGCGCGCGATCTCGGTCTTGCCGACGCCGGTCGGTCCGATCATCAGGATGTTCTTCGGCAGCACCTCCTCGCGCAGCGCTTCCGGCAACTGCTGGCGGCGCCAGCGGTTGCGGAGCGCAATGGCGACGGCGCGCTTGGCGTCGTGCTGGCCGACGATGAAGCGGTCGAGCTCGGAGACGATCTCGCGCGGGCTGAAATTGGCGGTGTCGGTCATTTCGGGTCCTTCGCGGCCTCGGGTCGGTCGGCGGGGGCCGCGATCACAGGCTTTCCAGAGTGACGTTGTGGTTGGTGTAGATGCAGATGTCGCCGGCGATCTTCATCGCCTTGCGCGCCACAGTCTCGGCGTCCAGCTCGGGGCTCTCCATGAAGGCGCGGGCGGCGGCCAGCGCGAAGGGCCCGCCGGAGCCGATGCCGATCAGCCCGTCATCCGGCTCCAGCACGTCGCCGGTGCCGGTCAGGATCAGCGACACTCGGGCGTCGCACACCGCCATCATCGCCTCCAGCCGGCGCAGATAGCGGTCGGTGCGCCAATCCTTGGCCAGCTCGACGCAAGCGCGGGCCAGCTGGCCCGGGTGCTTCTCCAGCTTGGCCTCGAGCCGCTCGAACAGCGCCATGGCGTCGGCCGTCGCCCCGGCGAAGCCGGCGATGACGCTGCCGTCGCCCAGGCGGCGCACCTTGCGGGCTGTGCCCTTCATCACGGTGTTGCCGGCGGTGACCTGACCGTCACCGGCGATGACGACGCGGTCGTTCTTGCGCACGGCGAGGATGGTGGTGCCGTGCCAGGCGGCACTCTCGGAAGACGACATGCAGGATTCCGGAAACGCTGAGGATAGGACGGGCCGTCCGGCCCGCACCGCCTAGATTGGGCCATCCGGCGGGGGGATCAAGTCTCGGCGACCGTCCGGCAGGGGATCAGGGAGGTGGGAGCCCGCGTGTCCAGCCATGCTTTGCGGCAATCTCTGCAAACACGACATCAGCAGGGCGCACGCGACCTTCGCGCGCTGCGGCAAGGCCATCCTCGATGCGCCGGACCCGCCATGCCTTCGTGCGCATCGTGGTGGCGTCGGTAGGCCGAATCTGGCTCATCAGTCATTCCCGTGCTCTCTCACAATCATAGAATGACCGCCCTTCGTCGAGAAGACGCAGACCGGCGGTCATGCCTGCTTTCCCGCGCACTGCCGGCAGGCCCCCTGCTTTCCCGGCATGGCTCGGCGGCTGGCGATGCACCGGTCTTCCTGTTAAGACACCAAGCCATGGACGGAACCGCTTCCACCCCCGCCGCCTCTGCCCGCTCCGCGACCGTCGACCGCGTCACCCGCGAGACGCGGATCAGCGCCACGGTCGATCTCGACGGCACCGGCCGCTCCGACATCCAGACCGGTGTCGGCTTCCTCGACCATATGCTGGACCAGCTGGCCCGGCACGGGCTGTTCGACCTGACGGTCCGGGCCGAGGGCGACCTCCATATCGATTTCCACCACACCACCGAGGATGTCGGCATCACCCTCGGCCAGGCCTTCGCCAAGGCGCTGGGCGACCGCCGCGGCATCCAGCGCTATGGCGAGGCGCATGTGCCGATGGACGAGGCGCTGTCCCGCGTCGCCGTCGACATCTCGGCCCGGCCCTATCTGGTGTGGGATGTCCGCTTCACCCGCGACAAGCTGGGCGAGATGGACACCGAGCTGTTCCGCGAATGGTTCCACGCCTTCGCCCAGAATGCCGGGCTGACGCTGCACGTCGCCAACCTGTACGGCGAGAACAACCACCATATCGTCGAAAGCTGCTTCAAGGCGCTGGCCCGCGCGCTGCGCGCCGCCACCGCCATCGACAGCCGCCGCCCGGACGCTGTGCCCTCGACCAAGGGCACGCTCGGCGGCTCCCTCTAGCTCCGGGACTCCCGCATGGCCATCGCCGTGATCGACTACGGCTCCGGCAACCTCCGCTCGGCGGCCAAGGCGCTGGAACGCGCCGCAGCGGAGCGTGGGGTATCGCAGGAGATCATCGTCACCGCCGATGCCGAGGTGGTGCGCCGGGCCGACCGGCTGGTGCTGCCGGGCGTCGGCGCCTTCGGCGACTGCAGCCAGGCCCTCGGCGCGATACCGGGCCTGCGCGAGGTGCTGGACGAGCGGGTGAAGCAGGCCGGCATTCCCTTTCTCGGTATCTGCGTCGGCATGCAGGTGATGGCCGGGGTCGGCCATGAGCATGGCGACTTCCTCGGCCTCGACTGGATCCATGGCGCGGTGGTGCCGCTGGCCCCGGCCGACCCCGACCTGGTGGTGCCGCAGATGGGCTGGAACACCCTGGCGGTGGAGGCGGCGCATCCGGTGCTGGACGGGCTGGCCGGCCAGGACGTCTATTTCGCCCATTCCTATGTCATGGTGCCGGCCGACCCGGCCGAGGTGCTGGCGACGGTCGACTATGGCGGGGCGCAGACCGCCGCGGTCGGCCGCGACAACTGGATCGGCGTGCAGTTCCATCCGGAGAAGAGCCAGGCGGCCGGGCTGAGGCTGCTCGGCAACTTCGTGACCTGGACGCCATGACCGAAGCGACTGCCTCTGTGCCGGAGGTGTCCGTCGGCCGGCTCGACCGGGTCCGCAGCAGCGACCTGCACGACCTGTGCGACGCGGCCGAGCTCGCCATCCTCGAGGGCGGCGGCTTCGGCTGGGTCAAGCCGCCGCCGCGCGAGACCATGGAACGGTATTGGGGCGGCGTCGTCGCCATGCCGGGCCGGCACCTGTTCGTCGGCCGGCTCGACGAGGTCATCGCCGGCGCCATCCAGCTGGTGGAGCCGCCGGTGAACAACGAGGCGCAGGCCTTCGCCGCCGGGCTGACCGGGATCTTCGTCGCCCCCTGGGCTCGCGGCCACGGCCTGGCCCGGATGCTGGCCGAGGCGGCGGAGGCCGAGGCGCGTGCCCGCGGCTACCGCCTGCTGACCCTCGACGTGCGCGAGACCCAGTCCGCGGCGATCCACCTGTTCGAGAGGTTGGGATTCGTCCGTTGGGCGACGAACCCGTATTATGCCCGCGTGAATGGCCGCCTGATCGGCGGCTGCTACTTCCACAAACCACTGATCCCGCTGTCCGAGGCGGGGCTGGACCCGACACCATGATCCTCTATCCGGCCATCGATCTGAAGGACGGACACTGCGTCCGTCTCGTCCGCGGCGAGATGAGCGAAGCCACCGTGTTCAACCTGGACCCCGCCGAGCAGGCCAAGGCCTTCGCCGAACAGGGCTTCAGCTGGATTCATGTGGTCGACCTGAACGGCGCCATCGCCGGCCATCCGGTGAATGCCGAGGCCATCGGCGGCATCCTCAAGGCCACCTCGCTGCCGGTGCAGCTGGGCGGCGGCATCCGCGACCTGGAGCGGATCGAGTTCTGGCTCGAGCGCGGCGTGGCCCGGGTGGTGCTGGGCACGGTCGCGGTGCGCGACCCGGATCTGGTGCGCGAGGCCTGCCGCCGCTGGCCCGGCCGGATCGCGGTCGGCATCGACGCGCGGGAAGGCTTCGTGGCGATCGAAGGCTGGGTCAAGACCTCGACCGTCAAGGTGCTGGACCTGGCGCTGCGCTTCGAGGATTCCGGCGTCGCCGCGATCATCTATACCGACATCAACCGCGACGGCGCCATGGGCGGGCTGAATGTCGAGGCCACGGCCGACCTGGCCTTCGCCCTGACCACGCCGGTGATCGCCTCGGGCGGCGCCTCCTCGCTCGACGACCTGCGGGTGATCAAGCGTGAGGAGCGCTCGGGCATCGCCGGGGTGATCTGCGGCCGCGCCCTCTATGACGGGCGGATCGACCCGAAGCAGGCGCTGGCGATCCTGTCCGGTCCGGTGCCGGTGGAGGCGTAAGTCATGCTCAAGGTCCGGGTCATTCCCTGCCTCGACGTCAAGGACGGCCGGGTGGTCAAGGGCGTGAACTTCGAGAACCTGGTCGATGCCGGCGATCCGGTCGAACAGGCCCGGCACTATGACCGCGAGGGCGCGGATGAGCTGGTCTATCTCGACATCGCCGCGACCCATGAGAATCGCGGCGTGCTGTTCGACGTGGTCCGCCGCACCGCCGAGCAGGTGTTCATGCCGCTGACCGTGGGCGGCGGCGTGCGCAGCGTCGACGATGTGCGGGCGCTGCTGCTGGCCGGGGCCGACAAGGTGTCGATCAACTCTGCCGCCGTAGCCCGGCCGGAGCTGGTGTCCGAGGCTGCGATCAAGTTCGGCCGGCAATGCGTGGTGGTGGCGATCGACGCCAAGCAGGTGTCCGATGGCAAATGGGAGATCTTCACCCATGGCGGCCGCAAGGGCACCGGCATCGACGCGGTCGACTGGGCCGACCGGATGGCGCAAGCCGGCGCCGGCGAGCTGCTGGTGACCTCGATGGACCGCGACGGCACCAAGGAAGGCTTCGACCTCGGGCTGCTGCAGCGGATCCGGCAGGTGGTCGGCATCCCGATCATCGCCTCTGGCGGGGTCGGCACACTCGACCATCTCGCCGATGGGGCGCTGTCCGGCGGCGCGACCGGGCTTCTCGCCGCCTCGATCTTCCATTTCGGCACCTATTCGATCGCCCAGGCCAAGCAGCACCTTGCCGCGGCCGGGCTGCCGGTGCGGATGGCGGCATGAGCGCGGGGCCGCAGATCGACGCCCGGGTGCTGGACCGGCTGGCCGCCGTGATCCGGTCGCGGCAGGGCGCCGATCCCGCCTCCAGCTACACCGCCAAGCTGTTCGCCCGCGGCCGGCCGAAGATCGCCCAGAAGCTGGGCGAGGAAGCGGTCGAGACCGTGATTGAGGCGATGCGCGGCGATGCCGACGCCATCGCCGCCGAAAGCGCCGACCTGCTCTATCATCTCCTGGTGCTGTGGGCCGATGCCGGGGTGGCGCCGGAGACGGTCTGGGCAGTGCTGGAGGCGCGGGAAGGCGTCAGCGGCATCGCCGAAAAGGCGGCGCGGCCGACGGAGTGACCGCGCCCGCCCGTGCGGGAGGGGCCGGCCGGAACCGCGACAACAGGTCGCCGCCCGCATGACAAGCGTCGCTGGACGGCGGCTGAATTTCGCCGCGATTCAGCAGCATGTGTCATCATCAGCGCAGATCGAGGACGACCGATGGCCTATGATCCGAACAACGTCTTCGCCCGCATCCTGCGCGGCGAGCTGCCGTGCAGGAAGGTCTATGAGGACGACCACGTCCTGGCCTTCCACGACATCGGCCCGAAGGCGCCGGTGCATGTGCTGGTCATCCCCAAGGGCGCCTATGTCTCGATGGACGATTTCTCGGAGCGCGCCAGCGACGCCGAGGTCGCGGCCCTGACCCGGGCGGTCGGCCGGGTTGCCCGCGATCTCGGCCTGGCCGCGCCCGGCTATCGCATCCTGTCGAACATCGGCGAAGACGGGCACCAGGAGGTGCCGCATCTCCACATCCACATCTTCGGCGGCCGGCCGCTGGGCCGCATGCTGGATCCCGCCATCGCCCCATGACCCTGCCGCTTTCCGCCGAGGCCTCGGCGCCGGCCAGCCGTTCCGGCGGCAGGCCGCGCCGGCGCACCGTTACCCTGGCCCGGACGCTCGCAGTCGCCATCGGCGGCCTGGTGGCGATCGCGGTCGCGGCGGTGCTGGCGATCTACTGGACCACGGCGGCGCGCACCACCTTCGACCTCCTGACCAACCAGGCCGAGATCGGCGTTGCCTCGGTCGAGGCGCAGCTGCGCCAGCATCTCGAGCCGGTGTCGAACGAGCTCGGCAGCCTGGCTTTGCTATTGCAGCGGGGACGGCTCGACCCCGGCAACATGGACCAGTTCTCGACCATGCTGACCGGCGCGCTGGCCGCGTCGCCGCAGGTGCGCTCGATCGCCTATCTGACCGAGGACTTGCACATCCGCGGCGTCACCCACCAGCAGGACGGCAACTACGACACGTTCGATGAGCAGAACGAGGCCGAGCAGAGCCGCGAGGCGCTGGCCGAGGCGGCCGGCAAGGTCGACGCCTATTGGGGCGAGATCCTGTATCTGAAGGACGGGCCGCACGCGACGGTGATGAATCTGCGCCAGCCGGTGCGGCGGGATGGCAAGCTGGTCGGCGTCCTGTTCGCGGTGGTCACGGTGCAGGACCTGTCGAAGTTCCTGGCGCGGGTGTCCAGCGACCCGTCGCAGGTGCCCTTCATCCTCTATGGCGAGGACCGGATCCTGGCCCATCCGCGCATGGCCACCGACCCGCCGCCCGCTTCGGTGGAGGAGCCGCTGCCGCGGCTCGACCAGGTCGGCGACCAGCTGCTGGCGGCGCTGTGGACCAAGGGCTCGCCGGTCACCGTGCGCAACCCGCGGGTGCGGATCCGCGAGGTCGAGATCGGCGACCAGGACGAGATCTTCCTGTATCGCACCATCTACGGCTTCGGCCCGACCCAACTGATCCTCGGCATCCATGTGCCGGGCGACGCGATCGGCGCCGAAGTCTGGCGGGTGATCCGCGCCGGCCTGGCCGGCCTGGCGGTGATGGTGCTGGCGATCATCGTCGGCGTGTTCGTCGGCCGCATGATCGCCCGGCCGGTGCGCGCCTTCTCCGACCAGGCGCGGGCGGTGGGAACGCTGGAGTTCAGCCAGCTCAAGCCGCTGCCGGGCAGCGTGTTCAAGGAGCTGAACGAGGGCGCCCAGGCCTTCAACACCATGCTGGTCGGGCTGCGCTGGCTCGAGACCTATGTGCCGAAAAGCCTGGTCCGCCGCCTCATCACCAAGGGCGACGGCGAGGACGTGGTCTCGATCGAGCGCGTCATGACGGTGATGTTCACCGACATCGCCAATTTCAGCGGTGCGGCGGAGCGGCTGCCGGCGGCGCGGATCGCGGCCTATCTGAACGAGCATTTCGCCATGCTGGGGCGCTGCGTCGAGGCCGAATCCGGCACCATCGACAAGTTCATCGGCGACTGCCTGATGGCGTTCTGGGGCGCGCCGGAGAAGCTGAAGGACCATGCGCCGCGGGCCGCCCGGGCGGCGCTGGCCATCGCCGCGGTGATGCGGGCGGAGAACGACCGCCGCGCCGCCGCCGGCCGGCCGCGGCTGCGGCTGCGCATCGGGCTGCACAGCGGCCCGGTGGTGGTCGGCAACATCGGCGCGCCGGGACGCACCAGCTACACCATCGTCGGCGACACGGTGAACATCGGCAACCGGCTGGAGCAGTTGGGCAAGGTGCTGTCGGGCGACGAGGACACGACGATCCTGATCAGCGCCGAGACCGCGGCCCTGCTGGGCCCGGAATTCGAGATGAAGAGCCTGGGCCCGCGCCGCGTCCGCGGCCGCAACGGCGAGGTCGAGATCTTCCGGCTGATTGGAGTGAAGTTGCCGGCCTGAACCGCCCCCCTTCGCACCGCAATTCCGCCACCTTGGTCCCTCTCAATCGGCGTCAGCCAGGGAGGGGGAACAACCATGTCATCCGATCGCGATCTGGGAATGGGCCGGCCGATCAGCCGGCGCGATTTTCTCGACGGTGTCGCCCTGACGGTGGGCGCGGCGGCGTTGGGCGGGCCGCTGACCCGCAGCGCCTTCGCCGCCGGGCCCGCCGCCGCCTATCCGCCGAAGCTGACCGGCCTGCGCGGCCATCACGAAGGCTCCTACAACGTCATGCACTCGGTGCGCGACGGCACCTTCTGGGACAAGGCGGGGGCGCCGGAGGCGACCGGCGAGCGCTACGACCTGGTGGTGGTCGGCGGCGGCATCTCCGGCCTCGCCGCGGCAGTGCAGTACCGCAAGCAGGCCGGGGCGGGTGCCCGCATCCTGGTGCTCGAGAACCATGATGATTTCGGCGGCCATGCCAAGCGCAACGAATTCACCAGCGCCAGCGGCCGCATGATCCTCGGCTATGGCGGGTCGCAGTCGCTGCAGACGCCCAGCTATTTCAGCCCGGCGGTGAACGCGCTGCTGGCCGATATCGGGGTCGAGCCGAAGCGGTTCGAACAGTATTACGACCAGGGCTGGGCCGAGACCCGCGGCCTCGGCCGCGCCGTGTTCTTCCCGAAGGAGGTCTTTGGCGCCGACGCGCTGGTCAAGGAGGCCGATTCCGCCGCCGACTGGGTACCGCAGTCGCCGCTGACCGACAAGGCCAAGCACGACCTGATCGCCCTGATCGATGCGCCGGCCGACTACCTGCCCGGCCTGTCGCGGGCCGAGAAGCTGGACCGGCTGTCGAAGACCACCTATGCCCAGTTCCTGACCGATCTGGTGAAGGCCGATCCGCAGCTGGTGGCGTATTTCCAGAGCTCGACCGAGGCCTATTTCGGTGCCGGCATCGACGCGGTCACCTGCGTCGACGCCTGGGCCAACGGCAATCCCGGCTTCGACGGCATGGACCTGGGCGACGAGGTCTACCCGACCATGAGCCCCAGCGGCCGCTTGGCCCGCACCGATCCGGACGAGTACATCTACCACTTCCCCGACGGCAATGCCGGGATCGCCCGGGCCCTGGTGCGGTCGCTGATTCCGGCCGCCATCCCCGGCAGCACCATGGAGGATCTGGTCCTCGCCCAGGCCGATTACGGCAAGCTGGATGTCGACGGCCAGCCTGTGCGGATCCGGTTGGGTTCGACCGTGGTGCGGGTGAAGCACCAGGGCGATCCGGCGGCGGCGAAAGCGGTCGACGTGGCCTATGTGCAAGAGGGTAAGCTGCGCACGGTCCAGGCCGGCCATGTGGTGCTGGCCTGCTGGCACCGGGTGATCCCGTTCCTGACCGAGGAGTTGGCCGAGGCGCAGGTGCCGGCGCTGCAGGACCAGCAGAAGGTGCCGCTGATCTACACCAATGTGCTGATCCGCAACTGGACCGCTTTTTCGAAGCTCGGCATCGAAGGCTTCGAGGCGCCGGGCCATTTCTGGTCGGGGGCGGAGATCGACTACCCGGTCAGCATGGGCGGCTACAGCTTTGCCGACAAGCCGGAGGATCCGGTGTTGCTGCATCTCAGCAAGATGCCGCTGCAGCCGGGGCTGTCGTCGCGTGAACAATCGCTGTCCGGGCGCCTGCAGCTGACCCAGCTGACCTTCGAGACGATGGAGCGCGAAATCCGCGACCTGCTGGGCCGGGCGCTGTCGGGCGGGGGCTTCGATCCGGCGCGCGACATCGAGGCGATCACCGCGAACCGCTGGTCGCATGGCTACGCCTATGAATACATGCGGCCCTGGGACGCCTTCTGGCCGGACGGCCCGCTGCCGATTGTGGCGGCGCGCAAGCCCTGGGGCCGGGTCGCGATCGCCAATGCCGATTCCGGCGCCTATGCCTATGTCCACTCGGCGATCGACCAGGCCACAAGGGCGGTGCGCGAGCTGCTGGGCACGCCCGACGGCGCCCCGGCCTTCGCCGACTTCCCCGGCCCGCCGCGCGACAAGCTGGGGTTGCTTTAACGAGCAACCCCAAACCGTCGTTGCGAGGAGGCGAAGCCGACGAAGCAATCCAGGGGCCGGTGCGTACAGCCCCTGGATTGCTTCGCTGCGCTCGCAATGACGGGAAATGTCAGGTCTGCTTAGGGACTGGCGATGACGCCCGCGGCGCCCTGCGCCCACGCGAGTTGACCAGAACCACGCCGGCGATGGCGATCGCGCCACCCAGCAGCGTCTGCGGTCCCGGCGCCTCGCCCAGCAGCGGCAGGGCGATCGCGGTCGCGACCGGGGGCACGAGGTAGAGGAAGTTGGTTGCCCGCGCCGCGCCGAAATGGCCCAGCGCATAGGTCCAGGTGGCGTAGCCGATAGCAGCCGGCAGCACGCCGAGCCCGATCACGGTGGCGATCGTGGTCGCGCCGGCGTGGGGCAGCTCGCTCGCCGCCTCCGATAGCCAGGGCGACAGCCACAGTGCGCCGGCCAGCAGTGTCCAGGCGGTGCAGGCCAGAGCGCCGTGCCGCGCCACCAGCGGCTTCTGCAGCACGACGTAGCACGCCATGCACAGCGCCGAGCCCAGCACCAGGCTGGCGCCGGCGCCGAAGGCCAGGCCGCCGGGCTGGGCCGCGGCGATCAGCGCGATGCCGGCGAAGCTGACCAGCGTGCCGGCCCAGCCGCGGGCGCCGAAGCGCTCGCCCAGCACCAGCCGTGCCAGCAGCGCGGTCAGGATCGGCGCGGTGTTGACGATGAAGCTGGCGGCGCCGGCAGCGACGCTGCGCTGCCCGGTGTTCAGCAGGATGTTGTAGGCGGCGATGCCGATCAGCCCGCACAAAGCGAAGCGCAGCAGGTCGGGCAGGGCCGGCCGCGCTGGCCGGCGCCAGGCCAGCCAGCCCAGCACCAGCAGCGCCGCCACGGCGAAGCGGGCGGCGGCCAGCGGCACCGGCTGCAGCTCGCGCAGCGCCAGGCGGATCGCCGGGAAAGCCGACGCCCAGGACAGGATGGTGACGGCCACGGCTACGTAGGCCTGAGGAACGCGGCTGGACACGGAAGCACCTCGATTCGACGCCGGGCCTCCGTTCTTGCACTGGCCGTGCTGTTGACATACGGCACCGATCGAGCGTGACCTGTGCGTATGGATCACAGCTCGCCTGCCCAGCGCCCGCCGCTCGACAGCCTCGATACCATCTGCGCCGCCGCCCGGCACGAGTCCTTCAGCGCGGCGGCCGAAGCGCTGGGCCTGACCCATGGCGCAGTCAGCCGACGAGTTGCGACGGTCGAGGCCTGGCTGGGCACGGCGCTATTCGAGCGCCATGGCCGAGGTGTGTGGCTGACGCCGGACGGGCAGCGCTTCGTGTCGCGGATCGAGGCGGCGTTCCGGCTGATCGACGAGGCCGCGGTGCGCTGGCGTCGCCGGCGCGGGCCGGAGGTGGTGCGGATCAGCGTGGTGCCGGGCTTCGCCAAGCTGTGGCTGTTCGGGCGGCTGGCCGCGCTGGAGCAGGGCGACCCGGCGCTGCGGATCGAGATCGCGGTCGAGGGCCGCAACGCCGATGTCGAAGGCGGCGAGGCCGATCTGGCGGTGCGCTACGGTGCCGGCAACTGGCCCGGACTCCAGGCCGTCCGCCTGCTGCCGGAGCGGCTGTATCCGGTGGCGCATCCCGATCTGGCACGGCGGCTCGGCCCATTGCCGGATGGGCTGCTACGGGCGCCGCTGCTGCACGATTCCGACCTGACCGGGTGGCGCACCTGGTTCGCCGCCGGCGGCATCGCGCTGAAGCCGCGGCCGCAGGACCGGCGCTTCGAGGATTACACGCTGGTCCTGGCGGCGGCGGAGGCCGGGCTGGGCGTCGCCCTGGCCCGGGCGCCGTTCTCCGACCGCGCCGTCCGAGCGGGCGGCTTGGTGCGGCTGGCCGAGCATGAGGTGCCCAGCCCGCTCACCTATCACCTGCTGACCCGCACCGGCAGCGCCCGGCCGGCCGTCGCCGCGCTGATGGCGCGGATGCTGGAGTTGGCGGCCAGCCCGTAGGTTGAGTTCGCGTCAGCGAACCCAACATTTCGACGCCGTGCCGGCTGCACCAAGTTGGGTTCGCCATGCGAACCCAAACTACGATTCTCGGCTATCCCGCCCGCACCGCCTGCAGCAGGGTCGTCGTGGCGAAGCCGTCCGGTACCAAGCCCTTCGAAGCCTGCCAGGCGCGGATTGCGCCGCGCGTTGCCGGCCCGATCAGCCCGTCCGGTGCGCCGCCGATGGAAAAGCCCTTGGCCGTCAGCAGCGACTGCAGCTCCAGCACCTCGCTGCGCGACAGCGGCTGCTCGCCTCGCGGCCAGGTGCCGACGATCGGGCCGCCGCCGGCCAGCCGGTCGGACAAAGTGGCAACCGCCAGCGCGTAGTTGGTCGAGTTGTTGTACTTCATGATGACGCTGAAGTTCGGGCCGACCAGGAAGGCCGGGCCGCGGGCGCCCGCCGGGGTAATCACCGAAGCGTCGCCCAGCGCCGGCAGGCTGCGGCCGGAGACCGGCTTCACCCCCAGCGCCGCCCACTGCGCCACCGGGCGCCTGGTGCTCAGCTCCGCCACCGAATAGTCGAAGCCGGGCGGCAGAGTGACCTCGACGCCCCAGGGCTGGCCGCGCTGCCAGCCCGACTGCGCCAGGTAATTGGCGGTCGAGGCCATGACGTCGGGGATGCTGCCCCAGATGTCGCGCCGGCCGTCGCCGTCGGCATCGACCGCGGAGCTCAGGAACACCGTGGGCAGGAACTGGGTGTTGCCCATGGCGCCGGCCCAGGAGCCAAGCATGCGGTCGCGGTTGATGTCGCCCTGCTGCAGGATCTGCAGCGCGGCGAACAGCTGTTCCTTGGCCCAGTCCTGGCGGCGGCCCTCATAGCCAAGCGTGGCCAGGGCATCGATCACCTCGGTCGAGCCGAAGTTCTGGCCGTAATTGCTCTCGATGCCCCAGATCGCGGTGACGATCTCCTTCGGCACGCCGTAGCGCTGCTCGGCGGCATTCGCGGTCGATCCCCACTGCGCCAGCATCGCCTGGCCGTTGCGGATGCGGTCGGCCGAGACGGCGCTGTCGAGATAGGTCCAGATCGCCTTGGTGAACTCCGACTGCGACTGGTCGGAATCGATCACGTTCGGCAGGAACTGCACGGTGTCGAAGGCGGTGGCCAGCGTCGCCTGGCTGATGCCGCGGGCTGCAGCTTCGGCCCGGAACCCCGCCACCCATTGCGGGAAGCCCTGCGCCTCAGTCTGGGCCGGGGTGAAAGCCGGGCCGCCGGGCGTCGGGGTCGGCACCACCGGCTGGCCCTGGCCCGAGCTCTGGCAGGCCGCCAGCAACGCCACCCCGGCCAGCACCGCCATCCGCGTGGTCATCGACATGGGCCCTCTCCGCGATTTCCGAATCAGTCGGTGAACGTCGCGGCAAAGTGGCCGGAGATCAAGGCCGGACCGCGGCAGGACCGCCGCAAACGCCCTGCGGGATCACCCCTGCGGCGCGCCGGGGAAGGCGTCGAGCGGGATTTTCAGGTAGCGCCGGCCGTTCGCTTCGGGCTCGGGCAGGCGGCCGCCGCGGATGTTCACCTGCAGCGCCGCCAGCATCAGCGCCGGCAGCGGCAGCGTCCGGTCGCGGTCCTGGCGCAGCGCCACGAACTCGGCCTCCGACACCGCGGCGACATGGATGTTGCGCTCCTTCTGGTCGGCGACGCTGCTCTGCCAGCGCGGCTCGCGCCCGTCCGGCCGATAGTCGTGCCCGGTGAACAGGCGCGTGTCATCCGGCAGAGCCAGGATGCGCTGGATGGAGGCCCAGAGCTGCCGCGCGTCGGCGCCGGGGAAATCGGCCCGCGCCGTACCGCCATCGGGCATGAACAGGGTGTCGTGGATGAAGGCGGCGTCGCCGATGAGATAGGTGATCGAGGCCATGGTGTGGCCGGGGCAGAACATCACCCGGGCCTCCAGCGACCCGATGCGGAACCTGTCGCCGTCGCGGAACAGCCGGTCCCAGCCCGTCCCGTCGGTCGGCTGGTCCGGCAGGTTGTAGATCTCCTGCCACAGCGCCTGGACGCCAGCGACCTTCTCGCCGATCGCCGTCGGCGCGCCGGTCTTGTGCTTCAGGTAGGCGGCCGCGGAGAAGTGGTCGGCATGCGGATGGGTGTCGAGGATCCAGGCGGCCCGCAGCCCGGACCGCGCGACATGGTCGAGGATCAGGTCGGCGTT
This sequence comes from Inquilinus sp. YAF38, assembly GCF_052113205.1. Lineage (NCBI taxonomy): Bacteria > Pseudomonadati > Pseudomonadota > Alphaproteobacteria > Rhodospirillales > Rhodospirillaceae > Inquilinus > Inquilinus sp. YAF38. The sequence continues at coordinate 79,816 of NZ_JBFRCU010000025.1, forward strand.
GCGGGTGGAGACGGTGCCGGATTTCAGGTCGAAGTCGAGCACCGGGTCGATGATCGCGCAGTCCCCGGTCCCGGGATCGGCGACGACGTACTGCACGCTGCCGGTCGGCGGGTCGAAGATGGCGTGGACGGCGGGGGAGATGGTACCCCCCGGCACGGCTGCGATCGGTCGGGCGGCATCGTTCATGAGTGCGCTGCCGGGTCAGTCCTTGGGCTGGGCGACGGTGCGGAGATAGGGCTTCAGCGTCTTGAAGCCGGCCGGGAACTTCTGCCTGGCCTCCTCGTCCGAGACCGAGGTGACGATGATGACGTCCTCGCCGTTCTTCCAGTCGGCCGGGGTGGCGACCTTGTGCTTCGAGGTCAGCTGCAGCGAATCGATCACCCGCAGCAC